>JAIXUR010000371.1 GCA_027483425.1 Cyanobacteriota bacterium
ACCAGGGATTCCCTTTTCACCCATCCAATAGGGGCGGGGTGCCCTAAACGCCTCGCCCTTCTCGCTCTTCCCCTTCCCACTCCTACAGGGGCCTTGACCGACTCCCATGGCTCGATTCCTGGGGTTACGGCTGTCTGCCGGTCTTTTTTTACAGTCTTAATGTGGATACGATTTACCTGAAATTTGGTTATGGCAAACTCTGACTCAAAGCGCGTTGTGGTCACCGGCATGGATGCCATTACCCCCATTGGCAACAGCCTGGAGGAGTACTGGGCTGGGCTGGTGGCCGGGCGCAGCGGTACCGCTCGCATTACCCACTTTGATCCGTCCCAGCACGCGGCGCAGATTGCGGCGGAAGTGAAAGGGTTTGATCCAGTCGACTTTCTCGACAAAAAAGACGCCAAGCGCATGGATCGCTTTTCCCAGTTTGCGGTGGTCGCTGGGCAGCGGGCCTTGACCCATGCCGGGCTTGAGATTACCGATCTCAACGCTGAGCAAATTGGCACCTGCATTGGTTCAGGCATCGGTGGCCTCAAGGTCTTGGAAGATCAGCAGGAGATCTACCTCAGCCGGGGCCCCAGCCGTTGCAGCCCCTTCATGATCCCGATGATGATTGCCAACATGGCCGCTGGGCTCACCGCCATTCACACCGGCGCCAAGGGCCCCAGTACCTGTGCGGTGACGGCCTGTGCCGCCGGGTCTAATGCCATTGGCGACGCGTTTCGGCTGATTCAGCATGGCTATGCCCAGGCCATGATCTGTGGCGGAACCGAAGCGGCGGTGACCCCGCTCGGCGTCGCGGGGTTTGCCTCCGCCCGTGCCCTGTCTACCCGCAACGATGACCCGGCCACCGCCAGCCGCCCCTTCGACAAAGACCGAGATGGGTTTGTGATTGGCGAAGGCTGCGGCATTTTGATCCTGGAAGAGCTAGAGCACGCCCTCAGCCGAGGGGCTACCATCTACGGCGAGATGGTGGGCTACGGCATGACCTGCGATGCCTACCATATGACCTCGCCAGTGCCCGGCGGGGCCGGGGCCGCCCGGTGCATTCAAATGGCGCTCAAAGACGCGGGGGTGCTGCCCGAGCAGATTAGCTACATCAATGCCCACGGCACCAGCACCGGGGCCAATGACCCCACCGAAACCCAGGCGATTAAAACGGCCCTGGGGGAGGTGGCCTACCAAGTGCCGGTCAGTTCGACCAAGTCCATGACCGGCCACCTACTGGGGGGCTCCGGGGGCATCGAGGCGGTGGCCACCTGTCTGGCGATTACCAACGACATCGCCCCACCCACCATTAACCTCTTTGAGCCTGACCCCGCCTGCGACCTGGACTACATTCCCCACCAAAGTCGCCCTATGCCCATTGAGGTGGCCATTTCCAACTCCTTCGGGTTTGGGGGGCACAACGTCACCCTGGTGTTTAAGAAATACCGTAGCTAGAGCTACAGATTGGTAGGTATAATAACCTAGGGCGTTCCCAAAGCGCTTGAACTTTGGGTCTTGCTACGCCAGGGGGTATTGACAATCGCCTGGTTGCGGGGTCTGCTGAAAGGCAAAGGCAATTTTTGCGGCCTTCAATTCTTGAGGCCTGTGACCGTGTTGGCCCTTGGGCTTTCTCTGTGCTGTGTGCTGCTCCGAAAAACCGTCGTTAAGCTGTTGAACCTATGGCTGTTGCAACCCAATCCCTAGAAGAACTCTGTATTAATTCCATTCGCTTCCTAGCGATTGATGCGGTGGAAAAGGCCAAGTCGGGCCACCCCGGTTTGCCCATGGGAGCCGCCCCCATGGCCTACGTGTTGTGGGACAAATTCCTGCGGTTTAACCCCAAAAATCCCCAGTGGTTTAACCGCGATCGCTTTGTGCTGTCGGCGGGCCATGGCTGCATGCTGCAGTACGCCCTGCTGTACCTGACGGGCTACGACAGCGTCACCCTCGAGGATATTAAGCAGTTTCGCCAGTGGGGCGCTCGCACCCCCGGCCACCCCGAAAACTTTGAAACCCCTGGGGTCGAAGTCACCACTGGGCCCCTGGGTCAGGGCATTGCCAATGCGGTGGGCCTGGCCATGGCCGAGGCTCACCTGGCGGCTCGGTTCAACCAGCCCGGTGCCACCGTCGTTGACCACTACACCTACGCCATTCTCGGCGACGGCTGCAACATGGAAGGGGTCTCCGGCGAGGCCTGCTCCCTGGCCGGTCACCTGGGCCTGGGCAAACTGATTGCCCTCTACGACGACAACCACATTTCCATCGACGGCTCGACCGATATCTCGTTTACCGAAGATGTGGCCAAGCGGTTTGAGGCCTACGGCTGGCACGTGCAGCACGTGGAGAATGGCAATACGGATTTGGAAGCGATCGCCAATGCGATCGCCGCCGCCAAAGCCGTCACCGATCGCCCCTCCATGATCAAAGTCACCACCACCATCGGCTACGGCTCCCCCAACCGGCAAAACACCGCCGGTATCCACGGGGCGGCCCTCGGCGGTGACGAAATCAAAGCCACCCGCGAAAACCTGGGCTGGAGCTACGGCGAGTTTGAAATTCCCGCCGATGCCTTTAGCCACATGCGCGAAGCGATCGAGCGCGGGGCCAGCCTCCAGGCCGAGTGGGAGGCCACCCTCGCCACCTATCGCACCCAACACCCCGCTGAAGCCGCTGAGTTTGAGCGCCTGCTGTCTGGTC
>JAIXUR010000648.1 GCA_027483425.1 Cyanobacteriota bacterium
CAGATCGACCCCCGCACCGGCATGCTGGTCGATCTGGCGGCGCTCCAGACCGCCATTGACGAGCACGTCGTCGAGCCCTTCGACCACACCTTCCTCAATAAAGACATTCCCTACTTTGCCGAAGTGGTGCCCACCGCCGAAAATATCGCCGTCCACATTCGTGACCTCCTGCAAGGCCCGATCGGCGAGCTGGGGGCCAGCCTTCACAAGGTCAAACTGATCGAAAGCCCCAACAACTCCGCCGAGGTCTACGCCGCTGTGCCCCTGGATGGGGCCGTGACGATGGCTCAACCTCAGTTAGCGACCGTTTAGGAGATTTCCGGGAAAGAAGGATACCCCCGGTAAGGGCGCAGAGCCCTGCGCCTTGGCCAGGGAACAAAATTCTTCGGTATTTTTGTTGCCGGAGTTGTCCTTACCTAGACATCCCGTTCCGCTTAGACGGAGGCCCTTCGTAGGTTTCGTAGGCGGCGACAATGCGCTGCACCAGGGGATGGCGCACCACGTCAGCTTGGTTGAGCTGACAAAAGGCAATGCCCTGGACACCCTGCAAAATCTTCTCGGCCACCGCTAGGCCAGAGGCCTGGTCGGGGGGCAGATCGGTTTGGGTGACATCACCGGTGACCACCATCCGCGATTTGAACCCCAACCGGGTGAGCACCATTTTCATCTGGCCAGGGGTCGTGTTTTGGGCTTCATCCAAAATCACAAATGCGTTGCTCAGGGTGCGTCCCCGCATGTAGGCCAGGGGGGCGACTTCAATAATGCCGCGCTCCATCAGGTTGGTAATTTTTTCTGGGTCGACTAGCTCATGGAGGGCATCGTAGAGGGGGCGCAGGTAGGGGTTGACCTTTTGCTGTAGGTCGCCGGGCAAAAAGCCCAGGCGCTCCCCGGCTTCCACCGCCGGACGGGTCAGAATCAGCCGCTCAAATTCATTGTTAAGCAGGGCCTGGATACCCACCAGCGTAGCCAAAAAGGTTTTGCCGGTACCGGCGGGGCCGACGCAAAACACCATGTCGGTATGGCGCAGGGCCTTGACGTACTGCTTTTGGCGGAAGGTTTTGGCCCGCACCACTTCGCCTCGCCGGGTGCGGGCCACGACATCCTGGTGAATGGCCTGGAGCTCGTCAATGCGATCGGTATCCAGGGCGTGACGGGCGGTCATAATATCGGCGCTAGTGACCGGTTGCCCCTGGCTCCACAGCGGCTCTAGCGCCATCACCAGCCGCTGGGCCAGGGCTGTACCGTTCTCTGTACCCGAAATAAACAACTCCTGACCGCGCAGCACTAGAGAGGCTCCAGTTTGGCTTGCCAGGAGTTTGATATTTTCGTCTCGATAGCCTGCCAGGGCAACGGCACCCTCTTGACTAGGCAGTTCAATCCGCAGGGGAGAAGGCATCTAAAGCTAATGAACAGAACCCAACAGTTCTGTAAAAATGGGTAGCGACATTACACCTTGGGGCGGGGTTGAGGTCTAGCTGGTTTGGCTGGTGGACGGTGGGGGCCACTTCGGGGTTTGGGGTCAGCCCCGTCCTCATTTTCAGAGGCACCATAGACATCGACGTAGGCCGACCAGCCAGACAGCGCCGCTGTAGCCCGCACAATAGTGCGAATCGCCTGAATATTGCGCCCACCCCGACCAAACACCTTACCCCGCTCATCGCCCTTGAAGGCAATTCTGATCCAGACCTTAGACTGCACCGCGTTCTTTTCGCAGTCTATGCGTAGGGAATTGGGTGAGTCTAAAAAAGGCTCTACCAAAAACTGAACCAGTCCTGGGAAGTCAGGGCTATCCATGGCGAGGGCGAGGGGCTAACGACAGCTGGCTACCTAGGCCTCGGCCTTGAGTTGCTCAAAGACGTTGGCTTTTTCGAGAATACTTTTGACGGTTTTGGTGGGTTGCGCGCCCTGCTGTAGGCGGCGAACAATGGCGGGCACGTCTAGCCGAGTTTCGTCGGTGCGGGGGTTGTAGAAACCAACCTCTTCTAGGGGGCGCCCATCGCGACGGGCATCGCTGTTGATGGCCACGATGCGGTAGCTGACTTCCCGCTTTTTACCGAAACGCTTGAGTCGGAGCTTAATCATAGGGTTTTAGAACAACATTCGTAAGGTTGAGGAATTGGCCTAGCTTTGGCCTCAGGGATCTCGGCAAGGTAGCCAAACTAAATCCACAAGTCTCTAATCCTACCATTAGAAACTTGTAGGATCAATGCCAGAATCGGTGATTGTAGGCTAAATCAAGGGTCGGCGGGGCCATGTCAGGCCAAGGTGGAGCCGGGCTCCAGGGGATCCCTAGTCTTCGTGATCGTCAAAGGGGTCGGCGAGCTGCTTGGAGGGGGGGCCAAAGGACATGTACACTGAATAAGCGGTCACGGCTACCAGCACGGTAGCAACGGAAATGATAAGAACTGTTGCAGGTTCCATAGGATTTATGAGAAGTAGAAACTACTCTATCCTATAATATTACGAACTATAAAGTATTGATTGTGGAAGGATCCATGGCACAGCGGACTTGGTTAGGAGACACGTTGAAACCTCTCAATTCTGAGTACGGCAAGGTGGCTCCCGGTTGGGGTACCACGCCTCTCATGGCGGTTTTCATCGGTCTATTCTTCGTGTTTTTGTTGATTATTTTGCAGCTTTACAATTCTTCCATCGTGCTAGAAAGCTTCAACGTTGACTGGCGCAACATCGGGAGCTAGGGACGTGAAGGGTCGGGCCCTCATGGCTTGACCCTGGCGTTGGCCAACACAGGTTGAATTTTGAAGTCAAAATTTACCTATCTGTGAGGTTGTTTGAAAAGCCAAAGATTGTCTTAGGTTATACCCATCAGGGAGACTAAGGCTGTTCCAGATCAGTGATATTACGGTCTTCTGGCCGCGAATTGCACCTAGAGTAGCCCTTTTCAAACAACCTCTGAGGCTGGCGTAGACCCTTAACTACCCAGCCTCTTTTGCCGTTTTAGGCACAGCCGTCGTTCATGCCGCAGTCGTTGCCCCCAGGAGTTGACCTATGAATGTGTTTGGTGTGGGTTTGCCGGAGATGGCGCTGATTCTGGTGCTGGCGTTACTGGTGTTTGGCCCTAAAAAGCTGCCGGAGATTGGCCGCAGTATGGGCAAGGCCCTGAAGGGCTTCCAGGAGGCTTCGCGGGAGTTTGAGGAGGAGTTTAAGAAGGAAGCTCAGCAGATTGAAAAGGCTGTGACGGCACCGATGAAGGCGACCCTGGAGCCCGATGCGCCCAAGGTGCTGACGCCTCCCGATCGGGTCGCTGAGATGGACACCCAGGTCGAGGCTCCGGTGGAGGTTAGCGACGCTAACGGCAGCAGCCCAGAGGTTGTGGCGGCCGATACCGCTGAAACTGATGCCCCTGCCTAGGGCATCTGGGAGCCGTTGAGCTATGGCTGAAGTATCATCTCCCCCCTTACCCGGCTCACCCTTACCCTGCTTGATGGTGGGACTGGGCAACCCTGGGGACAAGTACGCGGGCACTCGCCACAACATTGGTTTTGAGGTGGTCGATCGCCTCTCTAAGGTCTGGGCCATTCCGCTCAAGCAGGAGCGGCGGTTTCAGGGCGAGTATGGGGCGGGGTTTGGCCCGACTCGCCAGAAGGTGTATTTATTGAAGCCCCTCACCTATATGAACCGTTCGGGCCAGTCGATGCGGGCGGTGATGGACTGGCTCAAGCTGGAGCCTAGCCAGGTGCTGGTGGTCTACGACGATATGGATTTGCCGGTGGGGCGGCTACGGCTGCGGTTGTCGGGCTCGGCGGGGGGGCACAACGGCATGAAGTCGGCGATCGCCCACCTGGGTACCCAAGACTTTTGCCGCCTGCGGATTGGCATTGGAGCCAGCGATCGCGCCGGAGATCGCGCCGGAGACAGCGACAAAGCCGTGGTCTCCCACGTGCTGGGTAACTTTTCGAAGGCCGAGCGCTCTACCCTAGATGCGGTGGTAGATCAAGCTGTGCGAACCCTCGAAAAGACCCTGAAAGATGGGGTTGAAAAGGCCATGAGCCTCTACAACAGCGTTGATCTAAGCGGCAGCTAGACGGCCGCTCTCTGGATTGGTAGAAACCCTGGATCGGTAGAAAATCTGTATCGGTAGAGCACTGAGTTGACCGCAAGACCCAAACATCCCCCCCGCTCTTCCCTAGTCCCTGGGATAGAGCGCCTGCGCCACTACCCGCTGTCCTGGCTGCGCCAGGACAGCCTGGCGGGGATTACCGTGGCGGCCTATCTGATTCCCCAAT
Organism: Cyanobacteriota bacterium; assembly: GCA_027483425.1. Classification (GTDB taxonomy): domain Bacteria; phylum Cyanobacteriota; class Cyanobacteriia; order Phormidesmidales; family Phormidesmidaceae; genus Nodosilinea. The sequence continues at coordinate 4,248 of JAIXUR010000648.1, forward strand.
GTATGGCCTACGGCGAACTGGCCGGGGTTGGCCCGGTGCAGGGCCTATGGGCGATTTTGCTGCCGCTGCTGCTGTATACCTGTCTGGGTACGTCGCCCCATCTCTCGGTCGGGCCAGAGTCTAGCACGGCGGTGATGACGGCGGTGGCGGTGGCGCCGCTGGCGGCGGCCTACGGCACCAGCTACCCCATTCTGGCGTCGCTCCTGGCTTGTTGTGTGGGGCTGGTGTGTCTGGTGGGGTACGTAGCCCGCCTGGGTTTTTTGGCCGATCTGCTGTCGAAGCCGATTTTGATTGGCTATATGGCGGGGGTGGCGATGATTATGGTGGTGGGGCAGCTCAGCCGGGTGAGCGGAGTCCCCATCGAGGCTGAGTCGGTGGCCGGTCGCCTAGGGGAGTTCATGGGCCACCTGGATCAGATCCATGGGCCGACCCTGGCGGTGGCGGGGTCGGTGCTGGCCCTGTTGTTTGGGGTGCAGGCCCGTTTCCCCAAGGCACCGGGGCCGCTGCTGGTGGTGCTGCTGGCCACGGCCCTGGTGGCCCTGCTGGGGCTGGATCAGCTGGGAGTGAAGGTGGTGGGCGAGATTCCCGCGGGGTTGCCCCAGCTTGTGGTGCCCCTGGCTTCTCGCCAGGAGGTGTGGCAAATTTTGCAGGCGGCGGTGGGCATTGCCATCGTGGGCTACTCGGACAATGTGCTGACGGCGCGGGCCCTGGCGGCGCGCCAGGATCAGGCCATTGACGCCAACCAGGAGCTCTTGGCCCTGGGGGTATCCAACCTGGGGGTAGGGCTGATGCAGGGCTTTCCGATCAGCAGCAGCGCCAGCCGATCGGCCATCGGGGTCTCGATGGGTAGCCACAGCCAGGTCTATTCGCTGGTGGCCTTTGGGGTGGTGATGGGGGTGCTGCTGTTTTTGCGGCCGCTGTTGGCGATATTTCCCACGGCGGCGCTGGGGGCGCTGGTGATCTATGCGGCGACTAAGCTGGTGGAAATCTCAGAATTTCAGCGGCTGAGGCAGTTTCGTCGGGGTGATTTTCTGCTGGCCCTGGCAACCACGGTGGGGGTGCTGGCAACGGATTTGTTGACCGGGGTGGCGATCGCCGTGGGTCTGTCTGGGATCGAGCTGTTTGCCCGCATTGCCCGGCCCCACGATGCGGTGATGGGCCGCGTGCCCAACATCCCTGGGCTCCACGACATCACCGACTGGCCTGGGGCGACCACCCTGCCTGGGCTGGTGATCTATCGCTACGACGCGCCGCTGTTTTTTGCCAACGCGGCCGACTTTAAGCGTCGCGCCCTGGCCGTCATCGAGGCCGAGACCACCCCGGTGGAGTGGTTTGTGATTAACACCGAGGCCATGGATGAAATCGACATTACCGCCGTGGATATGCTGCTAGATCTCTACGACCAACTGCACCAGCGGGGTATTACCCTGGCCATGGCGCGGGTCAAGCAAGACCTCTATGCCCAGCTGACGCGATCGGGCTTGCTGGACCGGGTGGGGCCAGAGCATATTTTCTTTACCCTGCCGAGTGCGATCGAGGGGTTTCAGCAGCGCCAGCGCCTGGAGTGACGGTTTGGCTAGGCAATACCGGTGATGGGAAAGCTTCGGTTTTGGTTGCTTTCGGCTTCTGCGTTGACGGCTCGGCGGTAGGTGTCGACGATGTGATTGGGCAAAATGTCACCCCCCTGGCTCACGAAGGACCAGTCTTCTCCCACATGGACAAATTCGGCCCTAAGCTTGGTCGGAGGTAGGGTGGGGATGGCGTCGGCCAGGTTGGTGATGCGAAAGCTGTTGGGTAGAATTTTGGCATAGCTGCGGGCAAACTCTGGGTTGCCCACCCGGGGGCTGGCGTAGACGTAGATATGTAGATTGGGCTGTAGTTCGGGCACCGCCAGGGCCATGTCTAGGGCCAAAAGGGTGGCCAGGGCGGCCCCTAAACTGTGGCCCGACACGTAACAGGGCTTGTTGGGGTTGATCTGTTTAACGGCATCCACCGCCAGGGGGTTGATAATGCTGTTGGCAATGCGCCGAAAGCCGGTATGGATGCGCCCCAGCACCTTCCCGGTGGTGGGGTTGATATAGTCTTGCTGCACCGCGTAGATGTTGCCCGCCCACTCGGCCATCCGCTGGGTGCCGCGAAAGACCAAAATGCTGTCCTCATCGGACTCCAGCAAAAAGCCGTAGAAGACCTCGATGGTGCGGCCCACTTTGACCGCCGCCGTCACCCCGGTGCGAATCACCGCTTCGGTCTGGGCGAGATTTTCTTCTAGGGCCGTGGGGTCATTCATCAGGGTGGGGTCGTCGATGACTGACTGGGGCACCTGAACTTCGACACTGTCGTTGACCTGGCGCTCTTTGCCCCTAAAGCTCGCCACTAGGCGGTACTTGTCGAGGCTGGGGTCGTAGTCGAGCAATTTCTGTAGGTTACCGTCGTAGCGGGGGTCGTTGCGGCCCGTAATGTACTGCTGGGTGGCTAGGCGGCTCAGCAGGATCAGCCGTTTAGAGATCGTGCGGTTGTAGGGGATGGGGGGGGGTGGAAACACCGCCGAGGCTTGAATGGCCTGGAACTCTTCCACCATACGGGTATCGCCGGTGACCGCCGCTTGAATAATGTCATCGGGGTCGTAGAAATCGGCGACATAGGTATCAATGGCGGCCTGGCGAGCCTCGGCCCGCTCCCGCCGCACGTATTCGGTGCCGAGGGTGGCGGCGGTGCCAGCGGCCACTCCCCCCAGCAGAAATTGGCGACGTTTAACCTTGTCCATAATCGCTATCCTCGGGGGCTATTTAGGGGTTGGGGCGATGGGCTGAGGCATGAGGCCGGGGAAGGCCCGCCGCAGGGCGGTGAGGTCGGGCCGCGGCGAACTGGTGTAGAACTGGCTGGTCGACTGACCGGCCAGCCAGGTGGCGGTGGCGAACCCGGCCGCTTTCGCAAAGGCCCCGACGTAGGGCACCACCACCCCCAGGCCAATCAGGGTGGCCCAGGCCAAAAGGCCCACCACCACCGCAGCCAAAAAGCCAAACAGGTTGCCTATAACCGCTAGGACATCTTGCCCCTGGGGCTGGCCCCAGCTGTTGCGAATATCCCAGCTCATTTTGAGCACTAGACCCAGCACCACTAGCAGCTTGATTTCTAGGCTGCCGCCCCCGCGCAGCGGCACGAGGCCCACGATCGCAGCCCCCAGGGCATAGTCAAAAATGAGTCGGCGAACGTCTCCCTCGCGGCCAATCAGGGCGGCCATACCTGCCAGGGGCGAGTTTCCCGCCGATGCCGGAGGGGCAAGGGGCTGCTGGGCGAGGGCCTGGGCCTGGGTAGGGGAGAGCTGAAAGGTGGTTTGCAGCTGGGTTAACACCGCATGTTCTTGGGGGTTTATACCCTTAGACTTGGCGATCGCAGCGGCCCCCTGGTACACCTGCTGCTGCAACGCCGGGGTCTGAATCTGGGGTAGCCACTGGTCAATGGCGGGGCGATCGCTCAACAGTTGCTCAGCCGTGACCCCCGCCGGTAGGGGCTGAAAGGTGCTGAGGGCGAGCAGAAACGCCTCGAACTCGCGGGGGGTGGGGTCGCCATTGAGCTGGGCTACCCCGGCTAGGGTAGCCAGACAGGCCATTTTTTCTATTTCTGGGGGTGGATCGGGGTGTATGGGTGGCGGCGCAGAGCAAGGGTGCTGTGCCCACGGCCGCGCCGGACCGCGACGCCACAGCAGGGACCCAACCATGCACCCTCCTGCCCCCCACCTCTGCAACTGCCCCCCCCCCATAGGGCATCGACCTGACCCACAACCCGGAGTTCACCACGTGTGAGTTCTACCAGGCGTTTGCTGACTACAACGACCTCATGGTGGGGGGGGGTCGGGGCTTGGGGGGGTGACTAGGG
>JAIXUR010000601.1 GCA_027483425.1 Cyanobacteriota bacterium
AGCCAGATTTGGCGCGATCGCATGGCCCGATCCCGGAGCTTTCCCGGCGGCTGGCCAATGGGCCAGACCATGCCAAAGTTGCGGATCGAGGCCCCGACGGCCTGCCCACTGCGCTCAAACACCGTCACCCGGTGACCCCGGCGGGCGGCCGCCAGGGCATGGGCCAGGCCGACAATCCCGGCCCCGACAATGGCAATTTCAGTGGAGTTAGAGAGCATCATGACATTGGTTTCAGTTTCTTCGTGGGCAGCCGTTTTAGAGGGTATTTGCGATCCCCCTAGGCGATCGCCTCAACTCCGGTGGGAGCGGGCAAATACAGGCGGTCTTCACTGGCATCGTACTCAAATAGCTCCGCATAGCGGCCCCAGTCTACGGCGGTGGAAAACTGTTGCTCGGCTTCCATCGGTGGAAAGTACTCTTCCCACAGGTTTAAAAAGAAATCGGCCCGCATGGAGCGGTTCTCTTTGGCCTCTAGGGCGCTGACGATGCTGGCCAGGGAGGGCACAAACTCCAGCACCTGCTGCCGGAATAGGTCTTTGCTCTCGAGGATGGTAGCGGTGGCAAATTGCTTGCCAATATCCGTCAGAGCCACATCCCCCTCCGCGACCTGGGCAAAGCTCAGCAGCACCGCAGCATCGAGAATCGGCAGGAGATCATCCACTTCCAGCTGCAGGGTATCGGCGAGGCGAGGGATGTCGTCCCGTCCTTCGGGCTGGTCGAGAATCAGTTCCAGCAGGCCGCTAATGCTGCCCACGCGGGCGTGGGGTAGCGCCTCGGCATAGGGCGACCGGACGGCCCCTAGGGGACTGGGTGTGGGTAGAGTCGTGGGTTCCTGCACCTCGACATCAGGGTTGGTCATGACGGTGTAAATGTAGTCAACCAGGGCCTTGAAGCGATCGCTGGTATGGTCATGGGGACGGGGCAGGTCAATGGTAATTATCCCCCGCACTCGCCCTGGCTTCGCCCCCAGAATCACCACTCGATCCGCCAAAAAGACGGCCTCTTCAATGTTGTGGGTGACAATGAGAATACTTTCCGAGGGAAATTTCCCGTCATTCCAAAGGTCATCAATTTCTCCCCGCAGGTTCTCGGCGGTGAGGACATCCAGGGCACTAAAGGGTTCATCCATAAACAGCACCTTGGGCTGCATGACCAGCGCCCTGGCAAACCCCACCCGCTGCTTCATGCCGCCGGAGAGCTCCTTGGGGTAGGCACTTTCAAAGCCGTCTAGGCCCACTAAGTCAATGGCATCCAGGGCCTGCTGCCGCCGCTGGGCAGGACGCACCCCCTGGGCTTCAAGCCCGAGCTCCACGTTTTCTTGGACGGTGAGCCAGGGCAGCAGGGCAAAACTCTGGAACACCATGGCGACATCGGGGTTGGTGCCCCGCAGCCGCCGCTCTCGGTTAATGACTTGCCCCTGGCTAGGCGGAATTAACCCCGCCATAATGCGCAGCAGCGTGCTTTTACCGCTACCACTGCGACCGAGCAGCGCCACCACTTCGCCCGCGTAGATGGAAAGATTAACCCCCTCAAGCACCGTAAACTCGCCTTTGCCAGAGGGTTTAGGAAAACGCTTGCTCACCGCTTCGACCTGGATCAGCGTATCCGTGGCTGGGGGTAGCGATGACGATGAAATAGCCATGACCTCTTCCTTATCTACAGGTTCCTTTCTACAGGCTTTCTACAGGTGGTACTTGTTCTCAGCTAGCTGATACAGGGGGTGCCAAACCACCCGGTTGAGGCCCACCACAAACAAACTCATGGTGCCAATCCCGAGGGTAATGCGGGGCCAGTCTCCGATCGCGGTGGCCTCGGCGATGTAGGTGCCTAGCCCGGTGGCCGTGAGCGTGGTGGATCCCCAAGACACGATCTCAGCCACAATGCTGGCGTTCCAGGCTCCTCCACTGGCGGTAATTCCCCCGGTTACCCAGGCAGAGAAAATACCGGGAATAATCAACTGACGCCACCGTTGCCAGCCCTTCAACCCAATATCTTGGGCCATTTCCCGCAGGTCAGTGGGAATACTCTGGGCTCCAGCAATGGAGTTAAACAAGATATACCACTGGGCACCCAGGGCCATGAGTAAAATACTGCCCCACTCGATGCTGATGTGGGTGCGAATAAAAAACAGCGTGGCAAAGGGGAAAATAAAGTTGGCGGGGAACGAGGCCAAAAACTGCACGACCGGCTGTAACAGGCGGGATAGTTTGGGGCTAAAGCCAATGGCCACCCCCACCGGGGTCCAGATGAGCGTGGCAAAAATCATCAGCACGATCACCCGCCCTAGGGTGAATAGCCCCAGAACAAAGGTCGTCCACACCTCCCCGAAGCCCACCGTCGTGATGATAAAGTGCAAGGCCCAGGCCACCAGCAGGCCAACGATCAAAATTAGCGTCAGGTTAAACCAGCGATCGCGCTCCTCCTGAGGATTGGCCTCAGCCCCTGACTGAGGGCTCTGCCGGGTCACCCCAGCCAGCCCTTGGTTGATCAATTCCTGCCCTGGGGCCAGAATGGCCCCAATCCGACTTGGTAGTCTGGCGGCCTTGAGCACGTCGTACACCCACGATTGGGGGGCATCACTGGAGGCGCTTTGCTCCAACCGAAATTTATCTGACCAGGCCACCAGGGGTCGCCAAAACAGCTGATCGACTAACAGAATGACCACCAGCATAGTCACCACGGCCCAGCCCATGGCGGCGAGGTCTTCGGCGGCGATCGCCGCCGCCACGTAGGAGCCAATCCCCGGCAGGGTCAGCTCTTGGTTGAGCACGCTAATGGCCTCACTTTCGGCCACAAAAAACCAGCCACCGCCAAAGCTCATCATGGCGTTCCACAACAGGCCAATCATCGCCGAGGGCACTTCGAGCTGGGTAAATTTCTGCCAGCCCGAGAGCCCGTATAGGGTCGTCGCCTCGTTCAGTTCCTTCGGCACCATCTTCAGCGACTGGTAAAACGAGAAGGTCATATTCCAGACCTGGCTGGTAAAAATAGCGAAGATAGACGCGGCCTCCAGCCCCAGCAAACTACCTGGAAACAGCGCAATGAACCCCGTTACGGTAATCGATAAAAACCCCAGTACCGGCACCGACTGCAAAATATCCAGCAGCGGAATCAAAACCTGCTCTGCGCGACGGTTGTGGGCAGCGATGTAGCCGTATATAAGCGTAAATATAAACGAGAAGGCCAGTGCAATGAACATTCTCAGGGTAGAACGCCCGGCATAGTAAGGCAGCTGGCGCGGGTCTAGATCGATACTGGGAACAATCTCAGGCGGCTCAAAGCTGACCATGGCATCGACTCCCAGGCGGGCCACAATGGCCAGCAGCGTCAATGTCCCCAGAATGACCACTCCATCGGCCCAGCCAAAGGGAAACCGCCGCAACGCTTCGGGGGTCGGGTACGTGCTTCTAGCCATGCCCAAGACTCTCACTAGACTCTCAATCCGTGGGCTCAACCATAGCAGATGGAAGGTTAAGGTAAAGAGGTTGACTTGGCTAGCCAAAACAGCATCAAAACGCTTGAAATATTCAAAATTTGATGACTGAAGCCAGCATAGTCAATGCTGAAATTGTATTTACTCTAAACGCTAGCAACCCAGGCCTGGAGCTGTTGCTGAAACTCCGTCAGCGATGAAAATAGCCCATCATTAGCATGGTGGGCCAGCTGTTCCTGGCTGTGGGTGCCGTTGGTGACGCCGCAGGCGTAGAGACACCCGGCATGGCGACCCGCCTCCAGATCCGAGGGGGTATCGCCAATCACCACCACCGATTTGGGGTCGTCAAGACCCAGGCGGTACATGGCTTTTTGGATCATGTAGGGGGCCGGGCGGCCCTCGTTGCCGTAGATTTCCGACGGCGTGACCGAGCACTGAATGGTGGATGCTGGGGTGCCGACGTAGCCGCTATCTAGGCCCGACTCCCAGCCCAGGCGACCCAGAATAATATCGGTGACTTCGCGGTAGAAACCGGTGGTGAGGGCGATCGCAATGCCCCGAGCCCGGAGCCAGTCAAACAGTGCTAAACAGCCCTCGGTTGGCTCTACCGGCTGGGTGCGATAGTGGTGCTCCAGCACCTGGCGAAAACAGTCGTAGGAGGCCTCTACCCGAGCCCCATAGTCCGGGTGATTCGCCCCCAGCTGATCGGCCCAGAGGGTTTGGAAGACTATTTTTTTGGGCAGACCCATCATGGCGTTGACGCGATCATCGGCGGCCACTAAGCCCGTTTTCTGGGCGGCGTCAGAAAAACAGTGGAGCACTTCGTTGTCGTCACGCACGGTGGTACCGGCCATGTCAAAGACGATGAGTTGGATCTGGGGCATGGGGGAAGACCTGGGGAGATTCAAAGTTCAAAGTTCAAAGTTTAAAATTCAAAAGTGGCAAAATTCAAAATTGGGGACTAGCGGTTGAGCCAGGCGGCTGACCGCTGCCTCAGGCCTCGGGTGAGGGTGGAGTAGGCGAGCCGCACTCCTAGGCTGGTGAGCACAATCAGGGTAGACATGGCTGCCGCTGAGGCGGTGTCGCCGGCATCGTCCATATTGATGATGGCGACGGCGGCCAGGGGTAGATTCGCCGGGTAGAGAAAGATAATGGCAGAAATGGTCACCATGGCATTGACAAAGAAATAAATGCCAATTTCTAAAATGGCGGGCAGAGACAGGGGCATGGTGACCCGCCAGAAGGTCTTGTAGAAGGGCACCGCCATGGCGGCGGAAACCGCTTCAAATTCTGGATCAATTTGCTTCAGGGCGGTGGTCGCCGTCAAAAAGCAGACCGTGTAAAAGTGAATAATGTTGGCCAGCACCAAAATGGCCATGGTGCCGTAGAGTCCGTGAAAGGGATTGTAGATCGCCATGCCCGTGAAGGGAATGCGCCAGATCGGGTTGTTAAAGAAAAACACGTAGGCCAGGCCCAGCACCAGCCCCGGCAGCGCCAGGGGAATGGTGGAGAGAAAATAGGAGACCGATCGCAGCCACTGCAAACCCCGTCCCTTTTCGACCAGGTAGGCTCCGGTAAACACGATGGCGGTACCAAAGATAGCGGTATACAGAGCCATGCGAATACTGTTCCAGTAGGCTCCGTAGCCGCCGCCCCCGACGGTGCCAAAGTTGTAGTTTTTGAGGCTGAGGGAGAAGTCGTAGGGCCACACCTTGACCACCGAAGCCAGAATAATGGTGGCAAAGACCGTCACCGCAAACAATGTCACCAGGCCACAAAAGATGACCATGGCCCAGTCTAAGAGCGGGTTGGGTTTGGACTGTAGCGGCACCGACTTAGCGCTGACCAGGGCGGTTTGTCGCCGCTGCACCAGGCGGTCAATCACAAAGGCCAGCACCGAGGGAATCAGCAAAAACACGCTGATGGTGGCCCCCATGGCAAAGTTCTGCTGGCCGATCACCTGCTTATAGATATCGGTAGCCAGCACGTTGAAGTTGCCGCCCACCACCTTGGGCACGCCGAAATCGGTAAAGGCGAGGATAAAGCACACAAAGATGGCGCTGATCAGCCCGTACTTGACGCTGGGCAAGGTGACGGTAAAAAAGGTCTTGACCGGCGATGCCCCCAGCACCGTCGCCGCTTCGTAAAGTCGAGCATCGGTGAGGTTAAGGGCGGTAATCATAATGATCACCGCCTGGGGAAAGCAGTAGAGAAATTCCCCCAGGACGATGCCGTTGAAGCCGTAGAGGTTGATATCGATCCCCGGTAGCAGGCCAAACAGCCCCTTGGTTACCAGCCCCTGGTTGCCAAACAAAAAAATCAGCCCAATGGCGTTGGCCAGGGGCGGGATGTACAGCGGCAGCAGGCCCAGGGTACGAAAGAGAAGTTTGCCCGGCATGGCGGTACGGGTGAGGCCATAGGCGTAGACAAAGCCCAGGCCCACGGACAGGAGGGTGGTGGCGATCGCCACCCCAAAGCTATTCAGAAACGACTGCACCAGGGACGGCGTCGTCAGGTACTGGACATAGTTGCCCAGGCCCACCCACTGACCGCTGGTATCGTGAAAGCTGCGGCCAATCATAGGAATCAGCGGCAGCACTACCCCCACCAGCAGCCATAGGGCACCGAGGGTGAGCAAAATTCGCATGATCCAGGCTTCGGTGTCGATGGCCTTGGTGCGAGAGGGGAGGCCAGAGGGAGTGCCAGAGGGGGCGAGGGGGCGAGGGGAGGTCGTGGTCATGGGGGTTTTAGCGTCTAGACGGGGCTGGGGGATGACTTGGCTACGCGTATATTTCTAGGGGTTTTCCTTGGGAAACACGCGAATCATGTCTGGTGGCAGCTGAATGGTCAGCCCGGCTAGGGAATCAACCCCCATGGCCCGAGCCCGGTTGGCCGAAATTTCTAGGGCGATGGGCTGACGGGCATTGCCCTCCAGGGTCAAATCCAGGCGATAGCCGGCCCCCAAAAACTCTCGCCCTAACACCTCAGCCTTGACCTGGTTGGGCACCGGGGTAGCGCTGGGGGTATCGATCACCCGCATATCCTCTGGGCGCAGGGCGATCACCACCGCTTGGCCAGGGGGCACGGTGTTGTTGGGCGCGGTGAGTAGAATGTTGCCACAGCGCACCGTATCGTCTGCCTCGACCACCCCATCTAAAAAGTTCATCACCCCAATGAAGTTGGCGACAAAGGGACTGGTGGGGTGTTGGTAAACGCTGTGGGGGGTACCCACCTGGGCAATATAGCCTTTGTCCATCACCACGATGCGATCGGCCATGGCCAAGGCTTCGGCCTGGTCGTGGGTCACCATCACGGTGGTAATGCCGAGACGACGCTGAAGGTCGGTAATTTCGGCCCGCAGCCGGATCCGCACCTGGGCATCTAGGGCCGAGAGGGGTTCATCCAGCAGCAGTAGGCCAGGGGAGAGGGCCAGGGCTCGGGCCAGGGCCACCCGCTGCTGCTGACCGCCGGATAGCTGGGCCGGGTACTTGTGGCCCATGCCCCCCAGGCCGACCATGTCCAGCAGTTCGCTGACCCGAGTCTCGATTTGGGCCTTGGGCACCTTCTGGTTTTGCAGCCCGTAGGCCACGTTTTGGGTCGCCGACAGGTTCGGAAACAGCGCGTAGGACTGAAACACAATGCCGAAGTCCCGCATGGACGGGGGCAGGTGCGACACATCTTTGCCCCCCTGGAGTACCCGCCCCTGGGTCTGCTGCTCTAGGCCAGAGATAATCCGCAGCAGGGTCGTTTTGCCGCAGCCGCTGGGGCCGAGTAAACAGACAAACTCCCCTGGGTAGACATCCAGATAGATATCTTTCAGGGCGACAAATTTGCCAAAGGTTTTGCGCACATTCTCAATGCGCAGATAGGGGGCCTGGGTGGTTCGATCGACCGCCGCCGTGACCGCCTGGGTCAGCGGTGTCGCGACCCCAGGCACGGTATCGGTGTCCGATGGGGTGTTTGCGATCGCAGGTTGCTCTGAAAACGTCATACCGGTGACCTCGGGTAAGTACCAAGGGGAAAGCACAGCGGCTTTCCCCGGATCGTTCACGGTGAAGCGAAAACCGAACTAGCTCTTGGGTTCAGACTTAGCATCAAAGCGCTTCGTCCATTCCGCCAGAATGCGATCGCGGTTTGCCGCCGCCCAGCGCAGATCGTTTTCCGCCAGCTGTTTCTCGGGGTCGGCGATAAAGCCTTGGGGCAGGGGTACATCGGTCTTCACCGAGGTGATCGAGAAGCTCTCGGCGTACTTGGCCATCACCTCGGGGGAAATCGCCCAGTCCAAAAAGGTTTTAGAGGCATCCTTAATCTCGGCCTTTTTAATCAGGGCGTTGGCCTCCACGTCCCAGCCCGACCCTTCCACGGGGAACACCGGCTCAATGGGTTCACCATCGTTCTTTTGCTTTACCGCCCGGTAGTCAAAGGAAATACCAATGGGGAACTCGCCCTGTCCGGCGGCCTTGCAAGGCTTAGAGCCCGAGTGCATATACTGAGCCACGTTTTGGTCGAGCTTATCCAGGTAGGCCCAGCCCTCTTCCTCGGTGGGGGAGTTTTGCAAAATGCTAGAAACCGACAGAAAGCCAGTCCCCGACGAGGCCGGGTTAGACATCACAATGTGGCCCTTGTACACCGGGTTCACCAGATCAGCCCAGCCCTTAGGAATGGGTAGGCCCAGCTTGGCAGACTCAACGGTATTGACGCAAAACGCCGACATCCAGACATCAATACCCACCCATTTAGGCGGGTTGGCATCATCGCGAAAGCGGGGATTAACGGCCTCTAACCCAGCCGGAGCGTAGGGTTCTAAAAGATCTTTTTCCTCAGCCACCAGCAGACTAGAGGCCGCCGTACCCCACACCACATCGGCCTGGGGATTATCTGCCTCGGCCAGCAGCTTAGCGGTAATAACGCCGGTCGAATCGCGCACGATATTGACTGTAATCTCTGGATGCTGCTCTTTAAAGGAAACTAAATACTCGCTAATTTGATCGTCTTCCAGGGCGGTATAGACCGTAATCGACGTATCACCAGAAGACGTTGCCCCACCAGGGTTATCTGTGGCGGCCTGGTTCAAATCTTCCTGGGGAACAGCGCAGGCCGCAACGACCATGACAACGGCAAAGGATGCCATTGCCAGCGTCCAAAATCGCCGCCACTGCCGACCCCAAACAAGCTGACTGAGATTAGTAATCCAACGACTGATCATGGCTAGCTCTACACAGGCAAATTGCCACCCAATCTTAGGGGAATGGCCGATCGCCTGTGTAAAGAGGAGGTTATCGAAGTCTTTAATTCAGATTATCTAATCCCTAATCTTTGATATTAATAGACTCTTAAGCCCGAAGTTTGTGGCATGAATAAATATTACAAGCAGGAACTAAATCAACACAAAAATTTTGCCTATTCAGGCTATAGCGATCGGAATCCTTTCCCCTCCTGACTCCTGGCTCCTGACTGAAAAGCATGGATACAAGCGAATAAGATAACCAAATCTTAGCCAAAACTTAAACCGGTCTACTCTGTCGCCGGAAATAATGGAGGAGAAGAGTTGGACGTTAAACCGTTATGGTTAGCCATAGTCAAGCCGGTCTAGCCCACTTCCCTAGGCAAGTAGGCTCCATGACGTTAGACTTCGAGGAATGGGCCATCCGAGTCAAGCAGCAAATGCTGACATCGTTACAAGAAAAACGTAAAGATAGCCCAAAAGATTGCTAAGTAAATTTTTTGAGCAAGAAAATATCCCCAGGTAGGGGCGCAGAGCCTGTGCCCTTGGGAGGAAGTAATATTCCTGGCTAGCTTCGCGGCCAGAATTGTCCTACTAGCGTAGTACACAAAATTATAGGCAAACAAAGTTTGCCCGCTTCGCCTCAGCCTTTGCTTGTGTAATGGGTCACTCTATTGTTTGAAAAAACTGCGTTGCGGCACGCAGATCGATGGCACCCATAAAACCCACCTAAACAATAAAACCCCGTCAGGGCAGACCCACGTGTCTGCCCTGATCTCGGCATCGGGCCTGTTACCTCAGGCGAATTTCCCCATGGCGGGGATGGGGCGAACACATCGGTTCGCCCCTACGGGGTGGCAATGACCCTAGAATCAACGGCACCCATAAACCCTATTCCAGCGGTAACCCCCGTAGGGGCAGACCCACGTGTCTGCCCTGATCTCGGCATCGG
>JAIXUR010000272.1 GCA_027483425.1 Cyanobacteriota bacterium
AAGAGGAAGCCGATGCCCCAGTAGAACCGGCCCCGCCCCACGGCATACCCCGCTGGATCCTGGCGGTGTCGGGCTCGGACCTGCTGCTGGCCCTGCTGGGCTGGTGGCTGGTGGCGCGATCGCCAGAACCACCGGAGCCGCCGTCGGGGTCGCCGCCGGAGTTGGCACCTTAGTCGAGTAGGTGGGTAGGGGCAGACCCGTGTGTCTGCCCTGTATCAGGTAGGTAGGTGGGTAGGGGCAGACCTATGTGTCTACCCGATATTAGGTGAGTAGGGGCAGACCTATGTGTCTGCCCTGCATCGGGTAGGTAGGTGTGATGATGGGGATTTTGACGGATACCTTGAACAAATCCTGGGTCAGTGCGGCCCAGGCGGCGCTGCTGAATCCGGTGCAGAGCTGGCTGGGGGAGCATCCTTTGGCGGGCGGGCTGCTGGGGCACCCGCTTTGGGCGCTGGCGCTGGTGGCCCTGGGCCTGCTGCTGTTCGCGGGGCTGTGGAGCGCGATCGCACGGCTGACCGAGGGCTTTTGGCTGGCCCTGGTGCAACTGCCCTGGCGGCTGAGCCACTGGATCTTTGCGGCGGTGTCGGGGCTGATGGTGCGCTGGTGGGCCAAGCCGTCTGGGGCTAAGCTCTCTGGGACTAAGCCCTCTGGGGCGGGGCTAGGGGGCGATCGCCTAGGGGAAATTATGGGCCGCCTAGAGACGCTGCAAACGGAGCAGGAGGGGCTGTTGGAGGAGATGCGGGAGCTGCTGGGAAAGGGGGAAGAATAGCCCAGTGGCTTGAGGCAATTGTGGGGAAAAAGATACCTCCCCGTAGGGGCGCAGGGCCTGCGCCCTTGAGGGGCAGCAAAATTCTTCGATAGTTTCGTGGCCAGAATTATCCTGAGCCCCAAGAGAGAGGAGCCATGTTTTTATTTTTGTCTAAGCTGCTGCCGCTGCTGCTCTATCCCCTGGGGTTGGCCTGTGGGCTGCTGGTCGCGGCCCTGGTGCTGCTCAAGCGACGGCCCCGGTGGGCGCGGGGGGCGATCGCCCTAGCCCTGGCCCTGCTGCTGGTGAGCAGCAACAACTGGGTGGCCACGGGGGTGATGCGATCGCTGGAGTGGCGCTACCCCGACACTACCGATTTACCCGAGGCCCAGGCGATTGTGGTTTTGGGAGGCTCGATCCAGCCTCAGCTGCCGCCACGCCCCTGGATCGAGGTGGCGGAGGAGGGCGATCGCGTCCTCCACGGGGCGCGGCTGTACCTGGCCGGGCGAGCACCGCTACTGGTGTTGAGCGGCGGGCGCGTCACCTGGGGCCAGGGCCAGAGCCGCTCCGAAGCGGCGGATATGGCCGAACTGGCCGAAGCCTTGGGCGTACCGACCCGCGCCATGGTGATCGAGCCCGACTCTTTAAATACCTTTGAGAATGCGGCCAAAACTAAGGTCTTGCTGGCGGATCGAGGCATTCAGCGGATCCTGTTGGTCACCTCCGCCATGCACATGCCTCGCGCCCTAGCCATTTTCAAAAAGCAGGGCTTTGAGGTGATCCCGGCCCCCACCGACTTCCATGTGGTGAAGGATCCCCTCAACCTAGACACAAGCACCCGCCAGGGCCGCATCCTGAGCCTTATGCCCCAAACCGAGAACCTGCACTACCTCACCCGCGCCCTGAAGGAGTACCTGGGCCTGGGCATCTACTGGCTCAAGGGCTGGCTATAGGGGTCCTGAGGAGTCAGGAGTCAGGAGTTGATCGGCGTAGATACTGTGTTGGCCTTGGGTCGTCAAGGGGTCGCCGTCGCCAGTTTTGGTGGCAATAGCTTCTGTGGGTCGTACTGTTGGCCCGAGGCTAAAACACCGTAGACAATGCGAATGAGCTTGTGCATGGCCGCCCCGATAATCGCCATTTTGGTCTTACCCGCCGCCGCTAGACGCTCCCGCCAAAGCTGAAGTTCTGGGGCACAGCGCAGGAACGCGATCGCGGGGAAATAGAGGGCTTTGCGCAGCCGAGCATTGCCAATTTTGCAGAGTCGGGTTTTGCCCTGCACGGAGGTACCCGAGGTGTGTTCCTGGGGCGTTAAGCCGGCATAGGCCGCGAGCTGGCGGGCGGAACCAAAGGTCTTGATATTGCCAATTTCCGCCAGCAGGCGAGCGGCGGTATCGGGGCCGATACCCACGATGGAGTCCAGCAAGTCCGCTTGGGCCTGCAAGGGCTCATGGCTCTGGATGTGGGTACGCAACTGCTGTTTGAGGGCTTTCACCTGGTCTTCGAGGAAGGTAATGTGGGCCTCAATAGCGGGCTTGAGTGCGTCGGGGCTAATGGCCAAGCGGTTCTTTTCCTGGGTGAGCATGTGAGTGAGGGCATCCAGACGGCGGGTGTAGGCTTGCAGGGTTTCGATGTCTGCGGCTGATGGTTGCCAAGCACTGGGCTTGAGGTCGCGGCAGAACTCAGCTATCAACGTGGCATCAGGACGGTCAGATTTGGTGCGCTTGAGTTGACTTTTGGCGTAGCCGTGAATTCGCACCGGATTGACGATGCTGACCCGGTGGCCCTGCTGATGCAGCGCGGTAGCCACCCCATGACCATAAATACTCGTCGCCTCCAGGCACACGTGGGCGGTTGTCACGCCCCGCTCCACCAGCCACGCCTGCAACGCGGCATAACCAGCTTCGGTGTTATCAAACGTCTGATACAGCGGCTTAGACCGCTCGGGAAACAGAATCGCCACATGTAAGGTGGCTTTGCTCACATCAATACCAACGGGAATCAGGGATTCTGGCATGGGTCATTCCTCCGGGAGATGAGGGGCATTGGGGGCCGATTGCGCTCAGCGCTATCCTTGTTATCCAGCTTGGGATGTCTCAACGACCCCCTGGTATACTGTCCAGTCTGCTGGCGGCAATCTCGAAGTGGGAAAAGAGGGAGGCTCTTGTTCTACCAAACAAGCTCCGAAGGGCTTTAGGGTGCATCCAGAGTCACTCCCAAGACTTATTGTCGGCCTAACCTTACATACAAGGGTGCATTCGCGAAGCAATGCACCACTGGGAAAGTCAGCAATTGGTACCTTATTTTCTTGCGTGTCCCTTAGTGGTGCAGAAAACTTTTTTGAGTCTTATGATGGACGGCCCAGGTGTTCAAAATAACCTCTGAAACCCATT
>JAIXUR010000378.1 GCA_027483425.1 Cyanobacteriota bacterium
ATCGCCATAAATAACCACTGGCGACCGGGAAACCTCATCCAGGCCAGGGCATAGGCGGCAAAGGTGGCGATCGCAATCGGCATCACCGTAGCGGGAATGGCAATGGTAAAGCTGTTCAACAACGCCTGCCCCATTCCCTCCGCCCCCAGCACCGCCCGGTAGTTTTCCAGACTGTACTGGGTCATGTCAAAGGGGTGCCGAAACACCGTCCACCAGCCCGTGGTTAAAATATCCTCTGGGGGGCGCAAAGAGCTAACCAGCAGGCCCAGGCTAGGCAGCGTCCACAGCAGGGAAATAGAGACTAAGGCTAGGTGAACGGGAGCGCGGTTGATCCAGGGCATGGGAGGTGGGGGGATGGGTAGGGGCAGACCTATGTGTCTGCCCTGGGGAATTTTGGATTGGCGATTTTGGATTTTGGCTGGGTAGCGTGGGTCGCCATAACTCACCTGGGTGGGCGGGAGGAGACTATGGAGACCCACGGTGGAAGGGATCATCGGTGCGCGTCGTGGCTGCGAAATTCGCGGATGTTGACGACCATGACTGGAATCACCGCGAGCAGCAAAATAACGGCGATCGCGCTCCCCCGACCATAGTGGCGAAAGCTAAACATCTCCTTAAACATGAGGCTGGCCAGCACCTCGGTGCCTTGATTGCCAGCGGTCATCACGTAGACAATGTCAAACACCTTGAGCACCAGCAGAATGGTGGTGGTGGCCACCACGAGAAGGGTGGAGCGAATCGTCGGCACGATCATACGCCAGAAAATTTGCACCTCATTGGCACCATCGAGGCGCGCCGCTTCCAGCATCTCCTGGGGAATGCCCTTGACCGCCGCCGACAGCAGCACCATGCAAAAACCCGTTTGCAGCCAGATCATAATGGCGATCAGGGCAAAATTGTTGAGCGATCGCTCCACCAGCCAGCCGATGGGGGCAAAGCCAAGGCTAGTAACCACCCCGTTGAGTAGACCAATTTGGTCAGTTCCGGCGGGGCGAAAGGCGTAGATAAATTTCCAGATCACGCTGGCCCCCACAAAGGAAATGGCCATGGGCAAAAAGATCAGGGTCTTGGGCACGGGTTCATAGCTCACCCGATCGGCCAGTACGGCGATCAGCAGTCCCAGGCTCACGCTGACCCCGGTCACCCCCACCAGCCAGAAGAGGTTGTTGCGAAAGGCTTCGCCGATGCCTTTAGTGGTCAACAGGGTGGTGTAGTTGGTGAGGCCCACAAAGGCTTGCGATCGCCCATCGAGCAGGCTGATGTAGATGGTCAAGATCGTAGGGATCACCATATAGGCCCCTAGCAGCAGCAGGGCCGGGGTCAGAAACACCCAGGGCAGCAGGCGCTGCTGGCGCGTCCCCTGGGCAAACCGCTCGACCAGCCCATTGGCCCCGTAGAACAGCGCGATCATGCCGCCGCTGCCGATCCCAATGGCCAGGGCCGCCATCAAGAGCTTCAAGAACAGTGGAACCATAGACCTGCGGTGAATTGAGCGAGTCTGGACGTTAACTGTTCAGGCCATCTACGGCACGAGCCTGGAGATACCTTGTTGCCGTGGGCCTCTCTGCACCATTCTGGATCAACTCCAGCCATCCTGATAGCGAAGGCGGGGGAACTGGGCTAGACGCCTGCCGGCGCTCAAAAATAACGGTATGCTAGGGCTGTTTTTACCTTAGGCAGGGTCATGGCACGGCAGCGGGCATTTTCGGGCACCCCTTGGGAGGAGAAAGTCGGCTACTGCCGGGCGATGCGGGTGGGCCAGCAGATTTTTGTCTCGGGCACCGCCCCCAGTGACGGCCAGGGCGGCACCTTTGCCCCCGGCGATGCCTACGCCCAGACTAAGCGCTGCTTTGAGATTATTCAGCGGGCCCTGGAAGAACTGGGGGCTGACCTCAGCGACGTGGTCAGAACTCGCATCTACGTGACCGATATGGGGCGCTGGGAAGAGGTGGGTCGGGCTCACCAGGAATTATTTGCCGACCATCCCCCCTGTAACACCACCGTCGAGATTCCGGCGTTAATCAACCCCGACATGCTGGTCGAAATTGAGGTCGAAGCCCTCTGCGACGAGGCTCCGGCTCCAGAATTTCCCCTGGCCCGCCTCCAGAGTCGGGCTCAAAGTAGGCCCCAACGCATGATTCTAGGTCGCCCAATTGAGCCGGCTACTCTACCGCCCGCCACCGGTACTGAGTTGGATGAGGGCTGTTTCGACTAAGTTTTGCCCGGCTAATCGTCTTGGATCACAGGAATCTGCCCCCGGTTGGCGGCGGCCACCAGGCGATCGTAGTCGCGATCGTTTTGCTCGGCGTAGGCTTCGGCAAAGGATACCAAGGCCTCGGCCAGGGCATCGCCCTTACCGAGGTAGCCGGATATCATGGCGGCATCGCCCGACTTGGCGTGGGCTAGGGCCAGGGCCCAGCCGCAGAGGGCACAGTAGTCGGGTAGACTGGAGACCTCAAACTTGCCTGGCTCGAGCTTAAACCCACCCTTCATGTCGCGCAGTTGGCGCACGTAGTAGTGAATGCCCCCGAGGCTGCCCCAGCCCAAGAAAATATCGGGAGACCCCTGAATCAGCTTTTGACCCATTACCACCCGCTGTCCCTGGTGGTCTGCGGGTAGACGATGCGCGGCGGGTGCCAGGCCGGACAGGCCACCGATGGCCGCCGCGTAGGGGGCTAGCACGGAGGGTTGGGCTTCCTTCACCTGTAAAAACAGCGGGTCGTCAGCGTCTTTACCCTCCAGATAAAGAACCCAGCAGCGAGTGCCCACGCTGCCTACCCCCACCACTTGCCGAGCGACGTCTAGCAGGCGATAGCGCGATAGGAGAAAGCGGCGATCGCCGCTCAGCGAGGCTAAATAATCTTGCAGCAGCGCCTCCAGGTCGGCCACCACGGCGGAGTCATCGCCGAGGGTTTCAGCCCGCACCACCAGGGG
>JAIXUR010000332.1 GCA_027483425.1 Cyanobacteriota bacterium
AGGGTGCGTGGGGTGGCTATGTATAGGTTCAGTCTTGCACCACAATTCTCACGCAGACATCCTGTTCTTAATACTATTTTAAGTATGACTCTTTCTAGTCTAGGAAGATGAATTGTGCCTCTAGATATAACAACAGGCATCGACCTAGGATCATCTATGGATAGGAACCTGATTGACGGCACAGTAGCCTTGCCGCTGCCTTAAAAAACACAGGCGTCATCAAACTATCTGCCTGAAATTTAATTAATTCTCTAGATTGACGAACTAACTCAATGTGAATAATTGATTTATCCCTAGAATTTTCCTGGAAAAGTAGCCTATGGCAGGTAAAGCTAATCAATTTCAGCTCTAGCAGAGACCGCCCGCAACAATTCCGTTACATTCTAAACACCTTGCGGGACAAGGATTAGGGCGATAATCCAGGATTAAATTTATGTTTTGGCGAGCTATTTTACCTAGCTTAACATTTTGAAATTGGTCTCTCATAATCTGGCTCCTGAGGGTTTGAGTCGATGGAGCAAAAAGCTTGAGCGTCGGGAGTTTACTCCTTTGGTGTAGCAATGAGCAGCCCAGGGTATCGCCCCAGTCAATGTTAGGAAAATGGCCAAACTGTAGTTCTGCTTACGCTATATTGCTGGCGGCTGTTAGGTTGGCGACGGATTTTAATTCTTGACCGGTTAAAATAAACCAACCGCAGCAAGTCCAGTCCTCTGATCGGTGCTTGCGGGTAAACCAATCCAGGTTTGGATTTGTTGGTGTAGTGGTCTTAGGGTACTGGGGCTACGGGGTCAACTGCAACTGCCCTCTGTGATCTGCCTTTCGCAGGGCTCTAGCGGCAGTTTTTTGCCATCGAGCCTACTGCCTGCCAGCGAATTCTTTTGTAGTGACTGTCTTGAATGAAGGGTTCTTATGGCTAAGCAACCGGTTTATCTTCCTCAACCCAGCCCGGCTACTGCCGTGGGTTCTGAGCTCCAGGGGTTGACCCTAGAGGGCGATCCGCTCTCTACCCAAGTCGCCCAAATTCAGCAGACGCTGGTGGATAACCTGCACTGGGTGCAGGGCAAAGATGAGCAATTTGCCACGGCCCACGATTATTACATGGCCCTGGCCCACAGCGTGCGCAACCAGCTGCTGCAAAAACGCATTCGCACCGCCAAAACCTACGCCCAGGCCCAGGCCAAGGCGGTGTACTATCTGTCCGCAGAATTTTTAATGGGTCGCCATCTCGGCAACGGGTTAATTAACCTGGGTCTGTACGACACCATGCGTCATGCCTTGGCCGACTGTGGCCTTGACCTCGATGAACTGCTAGAGCGTGAGGCCGAGCCGGGCCTGGGTAACGGTGGCCTGGGTCGTTTGGCCGCCTGCTTTATGGATTCGCTCACCACCCTCAACCTGCCAGCGGTGGGCTACGGCATTCGCTACGAATTTGGCATCTTTACCCAGGTGATCCATGAGGGCCACCAGGTTGAAGTGCCTGATAAGTGGCTCAGCTACGGCAACCCCTGGGAGATTGCTCGTCCTGACTATCGAGTAGAGATCAAGTTTGGCGGTCACACCGAGGTCTATAAGGACAGCGCCGGCGACTATCAGGTGCGGTGGATCCCAAGCCAGACTGTGATGGGCATTCCCCACGATGTGCCGGTGCCGGGCTACGGCACCGATAACGTCAACCTGCTGCGGTTGTGGAAGGCCGAGGCGGGCGAGGCCTTTGATCTCGGTGCCTTTAACGCCGGAGACTATGCCGGTGCCGTGGCGAACAAAATGATGTCTGAGAACATCACCAAGGTGCTTTACCCCAACGACGAGACCCGTCAGGGTAAGGAACTGCGCCTACAACAGCAGTACTTCTTCGTGGCCTGTTCGCTCCAGGACATCATCCGCCTGCACCTGCGCGACCACGGGAGCCTGAATGACCTGGCTGAATTTGCCGCTATTCAGCTCAACGATACCCACCCGGCCATTGGGGTGGCTGAGCTGATGCGTCTGCTGCTCGACGACCACCAGTTTGAGTGGGAAGCCGCCTGGCAGATTACCCAGCGGGTCTTTGGCTACACGAACCACACCCTCATGCCCGAGGCGCTGGAGCGCTGGTCCGTTGACCTGTTTGGCAAGCTGCTGCCCCGCCACCTAGAAATCATCTACGAAATTAACCACCGCTTTTTGGACCAGGTGAAGCTGCGCTATCCCAAAGACCCCGAGCGCCTCGAGCGGCTGTCGCTGATTGAAGAAGGCCCCGAGCGTCGGGTGCGGATGGCTAACCTGGCCTGCGTGGGCAGCCACGCCATCAACGGGGTGGCTGCGCTGCACACCGAGTTGCTAAAGCAGGAAGTACTACAAGACTTCTATGAGCTGTGGCCCGACAAGTTCACCAACAAGACTAACGGCATTACCCCCCGTCGCTGGTTGTTGCAGTGTAACCCCCGCCTGGCTCAGCTGATCTCTGAAACCATCGGCGATCGCTGGATTACCCACCTGGACGAGCTTAAACAGCTTGAGGCCCATGCCGATAACGAAGAGTTTCGCCATGCTTGGCAGGCCATTAAGCAAGAAAACAAGTGGAGTCTGGCCCACTATATTCGCGATACCCTCAATCTCGAAATTGACCCCAGCTCGATGTTTGACGTGCAGATTAAGCGCATGCACGAGTACAAGCGTCAGCTGCTGAACGTGCTGCACGTGGTCACTCTATACAACCGCATCCTGCAAAACCCTGGCGACCATGTCGTGCCGCGCACGGTGATCTTTGGCGGTAAGGCGGCCCCTGGCTATGCCATGGCCAAGCTGATCATTAAGTTGATTACCGCTGTGGCCGATGTGGTTAACCACGATCCGATTGTGGCGGGCCGGTTGAAGGTGGTGTTTTTACCCAACTACAATGTGTCCTCGGCCCAGCGGCTGTTTCCGGCCTCTGACCTGTCAGAGCAAATTTCGACCGCCGGCATGGAAGCCTCGGGCACTGGCAACATGAAGTTCACCCTCAACGGTGCCCTGACCATTGGCACCCTAGACGGTGCCAATGTGGAAATCCGCGAAGAGGTAGGGGCTGATAACTTCTTCCTGTTTGGTTTGACCACCGAACAAGTGGCCGCCTGTAAGGCCGTGGGTCACAACCCCTGGTTCTACTACGATACCAACCCCGAGCTCAAGCGAGTGCTGGATGTGATCGCCTCTGGGCTGTTTGCGCCCGAGACCCCTAACCTGTTCTTGCCCATTCTCGATTCGCTGCTGGTGGGTGACCCCTACATGGTGATGGCCGACTACGCCGCCTACGTGCAGTGCCAAGAGCATGTCAGCCGCACCTACGAAGACCGCGATCGCTGGGTGCGCATGGCTATTCTCAACACCGCTCGGGTGGGCAAGTTCTCCGCCGATCGCACCATCGCTGAGTATGCCCGCGATATTTGGCGGGTGAAGCCGGTGCCTGTGGGTGAGTGAGTAGGGGAGTAAGTGAGTGGGTGGGTAGGTGTGTAAGGTGCATCTACCCACCCACCGCTTTAACCCTCCCGCCTAGGCGGTGTCTTCAGCGCGGCCACCAGTAGGCAAATAATGCCGATGTTGATACAGACATCGGCCACGTTAAAAATAGGAAAACGGATCAGCCGAAAGTCGAGGAAGTCGATCACTTCTCCGGCTAGGAGGCGATCGATACCGTTGCCCAACGCTCCGCTCAGAATCATGCCATAGCCCACCTGCTCCCAGCGGTTGGGGAATCTAGCGTTGAACCCCATGGCAATCAGACCGAGGCTAACCGCCATGGATAGCCACTTCAGCCACTCGCCATTGTTGCTAAATAGGCTAAACGCCGCGCCGCTGTTGGTCACGTAGGTAAAGTAAAACACCCCAGGCCAAATGGGCAGCGAATCGGGTGGACTCGTGAGCTCAAAGGTTTGGGCCACCCAAAATTTTGTCAGCTGATCGAGGGCAAGCCCAACGCCAGCGGCAATCCAAAACCAACGGTTGCGAACTCTCATGGGCCTAGTAAAACAACAGCTGCCGCAGCACGAGGGACAGCACCGCCACTGCACACACTACCACCAGGTGACCCGGCAGCGGCAAAATAGAGTACCCCAGCAGCAATTCCCAGTAGGAGGCCGATACGGTATGTAACCAGCCTAGCAGGGAGGCGAGAGTCAGGTAAATAATACCCAGCCCGTGGATGATGCCCAGCCCGCTGAGGCTACTGAGGGCAAGACTCTCCAGCTTGGGCGGGTTTTTAAAGGCCAGGTAGCCACACACCCACCCGGCGGGCACGAAGCCAATCAGATAGCCAAAGCCCGGTTCGCGCACATAGCTCAGCCCGCCCCCTTGGGTAAACACCGGCAGCTCAAATACCCGAAATAGGGCCAGCCCCAGCACCAGGTAGGCAATCTGCGAGAGGGCCGCCGCATTTTTGCCGCCCACACAGCCGGTCAGCAGCACAGCCCCCACCTGAAAGCTCACCCCCAGGGACAAAATCGCCATGCCAGACTGACCCCAGGCCCAGGGAGCATTGAGGGTAAAGGCTTCCATCCAGGTGGCTACAATGGTGAGAACCAACCCGATTAAGGCCCACATTAGTTCAAAGGGTGCTAGCACTAGCGACGACTTAACTGGTTGGCATTGCTCGAGAATTTAGAGTAGCAGGGTTTACCAGTCCGAGGACGGTTTTGGGCATAAAGATTTCTAGAGCTGGGAGACCTTGAGCCAGTAGGCTGAGCCGTTGCGCAGCCTATCTACGAGACCGCGTTCAAACAGTTCGCGGCGCAGTAGGGCGGGGTCGCCAAAGGTGTGGTGCTGATTGAGCAGGGCGTTGACCTCACGCTCATGGTAGCGGGTACCCGGTTTAAACTGGGTGGCCAGGTATTCTAGCGCCAGCTGCTGAAAGCGGCCCTTGTTGCGTTTGGAAGGCCATTCCTTCAGGCGGCCTTGGCCATCTAAGTAGTGCCGTAGATCCGTCGTGTAGTCCATCGCTGCTGCCTAGGTTCAACGTCCTGATCGATACTCTCTCGCCAATATCTCTCGCTACAATAGACGTCGGACAAATTACGGAATGCATTCGCTATGAAACGCTTGCTTCTTGCTTTGGTGATGGCTGTGGCCCTGGTGGCTTTTCCGGCCCAGGCCTGGGCCCATCAGGTCGAGACCTTCTATACCCTCGACACCCAGCTAGAGTTTCAGTCTCAATTTAGCTCTGGGGAGCCCTTTGCCGGGGCAACGGTGACGATTTATGCGCCCAATAACCCCGACGAGCCCTGGATGACCACCACCACCGACAGCGAGGGGCGATTCTCGTGGTTGCCCGATGAGTCAATTCCGGGCGACTGGGAGGTTGCCATTGAAGACGAGAACCAAAGCCATGCCGACTACTGGACTGTGCCCGTGGGCGACAAGGGTATTGTCTACGACGGCATTAGCTTCAACTCAACCGAGGATGTGCATTACCGGGCCGCTGGGGCGATGATGCCGATGGTCATTTCGATCGGTGGGGCACTGGCTTGGTTGGGGTTTACTCGCCGTCGCCGCTAAGGGTTTTCCTGGGATTGTCCTAGCAACCCTAGGTTTGGCGATCAGAGCGTTAACCTCGCCTAGGGTTGACGGTGTGGACATCCCACCAACCCTAGGCGAGGGGTGGCCAGATACACCGAGCCGGATCGGCTCACTATCCGTCGATCGATCTCCATACCCCGAGGACTCTAGTCGCCGTTTTTTGGGGAGATATCGCTAGAGGGTGACAGACTAGGTTAAGAAATCTGGGCGGCTGTACACCGTGGGGTTGCTCACGCATTACTTGAGGAGAATAGCAAC
>JAIXUR010000458.1 GCA_027483425.1 Cyanobacteriota bacterium
CCCACCCCGCCCCCCCTCATGGCTAGACGCAATTATTCCCCTGGTGGTGCTGGTTGGGTTAATTGGCAGCTCTGTAATGCTGTTTGGGCTCAGTGCGATCGATGGGCCGGTACAGGTGGCGCTCATTCTCAGCGCCACGGTCGCCGCTATGGTTGCCCTTAAGAACGGCAACCCCTGGTCAGCGGTTAGCGCGGCCCAGGGTAAAGCCCTCGCCTCCGTGAGTGGCGCTATTTTTATATTGCTGGCGGTGGGGGCACTGATCGGCACCTGGAATATGGCGGGCACCATTCCCACCCTGGTCTACTACGGCATTAAGCTGCTTCAGCCCAGCTGGTTTTACCTGGCGGCGGCGGTGATTTGCGCCGTTGTGTCGGTAGCCATTGGCAGTTCCTGGACCACCGCAGGCACCATCGGGGTTGGGCTGGTTGGCATTGCCCTGGCGCTGGGGGTCTCTCCCGCCGTTACAGCGGGGGCGGTGATCTCGGGGGCTTATTTTGGTGACAAGACCTCCCCTCTATCCGAAACGACCGTGCTCAGCGCCCAGATGGTCGAGACCGATCTCTATACCCACATTCGCGCCCAGTTGTGGACGTCGGGGCCAGCCTTTTTAATTGCGCTGGTCGTGTTTGCTGTGATCGGTAGCCAGACTGAGGTAACGGCCGGGGTCGAAACCGTCACTGACCTGACGAAACTCAGTCAGTTGTTCTGGATTACGCCCCTGACCTTGGCCCCGATGCTCCTACTGGGATTTCTCTCCTACCGCAAGGTGCCCCCCTCCCTGGCCATTATGGTAGCGGCGCTGGTGGGTGGCCTGACGGCGATCGCCCTTCAGCCCCAGGCCATTATTCGGTTTGTGAATGAGCCTGATACCGCCACACCGCTGGTGTTTATCAAAGGTGTATGGCTGGCCATGGCCAACGGCTTTAGCGAAAATTCTGGCATTGCCGACGTCGATCGCCTGCTTTCACGGGGCGGCATGGACAGCATGTTGATCACCCTCTGGATCATCATCGGGGCTGTCACCTTTGGCACCATTATGGAAGAGTTTGGCATGTTAGCCAAACTGATTACCCCATTGCTGCTGCGGGCTAGAACCACCGGAGGCCTATTTGCGACGGCGATCGCCACCGCGATCGGCCTAAATATTTTTGCCGGGGATCAATACATTGCCCTGGTGCTGCCCGCCCGCATGTTTCGGGTCGAGTTTCAAAAACGGGGGCTGCAACCCCAAAATCTATCGCGGCTGGCCGCCGATGCGGGCACCGTTACCTCGCCCTTGGTACCCTGGAACTCCTGCGGGGCATTTATGGCGGCCACGCTGGGGGTTTCGACGTTTTTGTATTTGCCCTTTGCGGTCTTTAACATCGCCAGCCCTATCGTGTCGCTGCTCTACGGCATTACCGGCTTCAAGATCGAGAAGCTGCCCGCCGGAGTAACGTTGCCAGAGGACCTTTAATCATGCCAAAGGCCGGTTGAGAACCAGAACTAAGGGTATTCAAAGCACCTATCCCCAACGGCTTAGATAGGGTATTCTCGACTCTGAAAGTCGCCTTTGCAGGGGGAAAGCACCACCCACCATCCTCCGGCAAAGCCATCTATTCCATGCCCCGGTCGCCCCTGAGGATGCCTGATGTTTGCTCAAATTCCTGAACGCCGGATGCACCTGGTTCGCTGGGTCGTCACCACCGGCTGGGTCCTGCTGATTATCTCGCTGTTCTACGACCCTTGGACGGCGACCCTGACGGAGCCTGACCACCCCTGGAGCCCCCTGCGGCTGACCGGGAACTGCGTGCAGGTGCAGGGGGTTTGCGTCGAGGAGACGCCCCAGCCGATCGGGGCCACCCTGTTTTGGGGGGCGATCGTGCCGTCGGGCATCTTTATTTTGCTGGTGTTTAGCCACGAGCTGTGGCGGCGCATTTGTCCGCTGTCCTTTCTGTCGCAGATTCCCCGAGCCCTGGGCTGGCAGCGGCAGTTTAAGCGCGAGAATGCCGCTACGGGTAAGGTGCGCTACGAGCTGGCCAAGGTGCCGTCTGAGTCATGGCTGGGCCGAAACTACCCCTATGTGCAGTTCACCTATCTGTTCATTGGGCTGTGCGGCAGAATTCTCTTTTTTAATGCCGATCGCCTGGTGCTGGGCAGTTGGCTGGTATTTACCATCGCCGCAGCGATCGCGGTGGGGTACTTCTACGGCGGCAAAAGCTGGTGTCAGTATATTTGCCCCATGGCTCCGGTGCAGACCGTGTTTAGTGAACCCCGAGGCCTGCTGGGCAGCAAAGCCCACACCAGCGAAAGCCGCATTACCCAATCGATGTGCCGCACCGTAGAGGCCGACGGCAGCGAAAAAAGCGCCTGCGTGGCCTGCCAGAGCCCCTGTTTTGACATCGACTCCGAGCGCACCTACTGGGATGGGCTGCACAAGCGCGAAGAATCCTTCATGCGCTACGGCTACCTGGGGCTGATGGTGGGCTACTTCGTCTACTACTACCTCTACGCGGGCAATTGGGACTACTATTTTTCCGGCGTGTGGAACCGCGACCCCAACCAGCTGGCGGCACTGATGAATCCGGGGCTATACCTGATGGGTCAAGCGATCCCGATTCCCAAACTTTTCGCCGTGCCCCTGGTGCTGGGGGCCTTTACCCTGGCGGGCATTGGCCTGGGCCGTCTGATCGCCCACCGCGCCAAGCTCTACCCCTGGCGCCGGAAAGCCCCCGTGAGTGCCGACCGGGTACAACACCGGGTGTTTGTGCTTGTCACCTTTATCTCCTTCAATTTTTTCTTTTTCTTTGCGGGTCGCCCCCTGCTGCTGCTCATGCCCGCCTGGGTGCAGTTTGGCTTTGACGGGCTGGTGCTGTTTTTGAGCACCCTGTGGCTACAAAAAAGCTGGCGACGCAGCCCCGAGCTGTACGACCGTGAGAACCTAGCCAGCCGATTCCGTAAGCAGTTGACCAAGCTAGGGTTAGACGTCTCTCAGCTCCTAGATGGCCGGTCCCTTGATGACCTCCACGCCGACGAGGTGTATGTGCTGGCCAAGGTGCTGCCCGACTTCACCCGCGAAAAGCGCCACCAGGCCTACAAAGGCGTGGTGCGCGACGCCCTAGAGGAAGGCTACATCGACACCGCCAACAGCCTCGATGTGCTGAAACAAATGCGCCAGGAGCTGACTATTTCTGCCGACGAACACCAGGAAATTTTGGAGGAACTGGGGGTTGAGGATCCTGACCTGCTCAACCCCGATCGCCAGCGCAGTCTAGAAAATCAGGTGCGGATCAGCGGGTATCAGCGATCGCTCGAACGCCTGCTGCGCCTCCAGCAAAACCAGCCCACCCCCATGGTCGAGGCCGACGATCCCCTGCCCCAGCGCTCCCTCCGTCAGGCCTATTTCATCACCTCCCAGGAGGAAGCCTGGGTGCTCAAGGGCATTTCCTCCCAGGCCAATGCCAGCCAAAAGGCCGCTGGGCTACTCGCCCGCCTGCGGGAGTGGATCGGCTACGACCAGGCCCTCACCCTGCCAGAACTCCAGCCCCAGGCCCCGGTGCTGGCCCTGGTGCGCGATACCGTGCGTCAGAAGCAGGGCCTGATCCTGCGATCGCTCTTGACAACCCTGGCCACACTGCCTGAACCCGAGGCCCTGGCCCTGGCTCACGATCTGGGCCAGCTGGCCCCCCTTCCCCTGGCCGACCAGCTCAAAGGCAACGTCCAGGGGGAGCTGACCCCAGCCCTGATCAGCGCCCTGCAGGCGTCTCTTCAGGCGGGGGAACCGGCCCCCAGCCTGGCACCGCCCACCCTAGCGGATACCCTCAGCCACCTCGAAAACCTGCTCGACCACTACAACTCGGTGGTGCCCGCCGCCGCCCTGTACCTGATCGCCCAGTTGGATCCCCCCCGCGCCCAGGCCGCCAGCCAACGGCTGACCCAGGGCGACGCCTCGCCCCTGATGATCCAAGCCACCGCCGCGATCGCGACCTCCCAGCCCTCGGCTCCACCCCTAGCGGCCATACCGTCCCTCGAGAAAGTGGTTTACCTGTTCAACAGCGACTTCTTCAACCAGCTCAAGCCCTCTACCCTGCTGGCCCTCGCCGATCTCGCCGAAGTCAGAACCTATGCCCCCACCGAGGTGATTACCAGTGCCGTCGACACCTGCCGAGAGCTGCTGATCCTGATCGACGGGGAAGCCAGCATCCATTATCAACGGGCCGATGGCGTGGAGATTGAGCGCTTTCACCCAGGCCAGATGTTAGATGAGCTAGAGATCCTCACCCACAGCCGTCTAGATAACGCCATTCTGGCCGACGGTGACCCCACTCGGGTGCTGGCGGTACCCGTCGATGCCTTTGATCACCTCCTAGACCAAGACCCTGACTTTGCCCGCCGGGTGATTGCCCTAGAGAGCCAGCGCCTGCAACAGATTGC
>JAIXUR010000251.1 GCA_027483425.1 Cyanobacteriota bacterium
CGTCGTCGTCCTCAGATTCAAACAGGAGCAGAGTGCCAAAAAGTGAGGCGATCGCATCTCTGGACTGGTGCAGTTCATGGCTAACGTCTTACAAACTCCTGTTCCCATGGACTGCGGCCTAGGTTTTTAAGTTTGCGCTCATCCCCCAACCTCTGCTTCCAGACAATGGATTTTAGCTAGGTTATCCCCTAGCTGAGTGGCTAGGGTGGTAATAGCGGCCCAGTTTTGCTCCGCCACTGCAGCTTTGGGAAAGAGACTGGTGGATAGGCCCACGGCGATCGCCCCTGCCTGCACCATCTCCGTGGCATTCTCCACGGTTACCCCGCCTGTGGGCACCAGGGGAATGTGGGCCAGCGGCCCCTGCAAACTGCGAATATAGCTAACCCCGCCCACGGCGCTAATGGGAAACACCTTAACCGCCGCTGCCCCCGCCTGCCAGGCCGCCACAATTTCGTTAGGGGTAAGGGCACCGGGGACAATGGGAATTTGAACCGTCTGGGCCTGTTGAATCAGCTCCAGGTCGGTGTGTGGGCAAAAGCAAAATTGTGCCCCGGCTGCAACCGCCGCGTCGAGATCGGCAATGGATAGGGCCGTGCCAACCCCAATGGTGCAGTGGGGCAGCTGTTGCCTGAGCTTATCCACCAGGTGGGCGGGGCTGGCACTATCCCAGGTAATTTCAATCAGCCGCAGCCCCCCGGCGGCGGCGGCCTGGGCCTGGGCTATCCCTAGCGCTAACTCGGATGCACGGATAACAGCGATCGCGCGGTGCTGCCGCAGTAGATCTAAAAAAGAAGCATTGTCCATGGGCCTATCCTAATCGCGCCAAGCAGGCGATCGGACAACAGCCGTAGGTTTTGTAACCCCCGCCTACGCCTGCCCCCGCTGGCGTTTGACCACCGCCGAGTAGGCAAAAAAGGCAATCAAAATAATCGAGGCCGAAAACACGGTGGTCAGAGTACCCAGGGCGTAGAGGGCCGGGGAGGTAACATTGGTGGTCATGCCAAAAATTTCCAGCGGCAGGGTATTGTTTTGACCCGACACCAAGGACGTGCGGGTAAATTCATCGTAGGAGAGGGTAAAGGTGAGCAACCCCACCCCCAGCAGGCTGGGGGCAATCAAAGGCAGCACGATTTCCCAAAATGTCTTGGGGTCGCTGGCCCCAAGATCGCGGGCGGCCTCTTCGTAGGCGGGGTCGAAGCGGTTAAAAATGCCCAGCATAATCAAAAAGGCAATGGGCAAAGTCCAGGTCAGGTGAGCCCCCAGACCAGAGGTAAACCAGTTGGTCGGCCAGCCCATCACTTGAAACACCACGCCAATACCCAGGGAAACCAGAATGCTCGGCACAATCAGACTGGCTATAGTCATGTAAAAAATGACTGTGGAGCCCTTAAACCGCTGGCGAAAGCCCATGCTGGCCAACACCGAGGCGGTGATGGTAATAGCCATGACGGCAATGCCCAGGAGGAGCGATCGCATAAACGGCTCAATAAAATTGCCTACCCGCTGCTCTTGAAACACCTGCCCCAGCCAGTAAAAGCTAAAGCCCCGCATGGGGAAGGTCAACGCCCCATCGGGCCCCTGCATCGACAGCATAAAAATGGTACTCCTCGGGCCGTAGAGAAATAGCACGAACAGGCAAAAAAATGCCAGCAGCAGATAGAAAGAAAGGGATCGTTTTTGCATGGGTGGTTATTGAGGGTATGCAATGCCTGCGATTCAAAATCCCCTCCTGGGAGGGGTAAGGGTGGGTTTGCCCTACAGTTTTCAAAATCCCCTCCTGGAAGGGGTAGGGGTGGGTTTTTCGAAGCCATGATTGAACCCACCCCGCCCTATCGGGCACCCCTCCCTGGAGGGGATGGGGTACCTACAACTCTTTGCGAATGTCTAGTACTCGCAGAACTGAGACAATAATCAGCATCGTTACCGCCAGCAGCACCATGGCATTGGCCGCCGCTAGGGGATACTGCAAACTACCAATTTGAGTCTGAATTAGCTTACCGACCGAGGCCGATTGGCCACCGCCCATCAGGCGTACCGTCACAAATTCACCCATGACTAAGGTGACTATAAAAATAGACCCAATGGCAATGCCCGGAGCCGACAAAGGTAGAATAACCTCCTTGAAAATTTGCAGTCCCGAGGCTCCGAGGTCCTCAGCCGCCGTGATCAGGGAGCGCTCAATGCGCATTAGGCTGTTAAAGATGGGGGCGATCATAAAAATGATGTAGAGGTGCACCATCCCCAACACCACGGCAAAATCAGAGTAGAGCAAAAACTCCAGCGGCTGCTGAATTAGCCCACCCCCCAGCAAAACCTGGTTAACCAGGCCCTCGCGCCCCAGCAGCGGCACCCAGGAAATCATCCGAATGATATTGGAGGTCCAAAAGGGGATGGTGCATACCAGAAAGAGCAAAATTTGCCACTCTAGCTTGGGCACATGAAACGCGATGAAATAGGCCACGGGATAGCCAATCAGCAGCGTCGCCAGCCACACCAAACCCAAAAATTTAAACGTATTCAGGTAGGTCTTGAACGTGACATCGGAGGTGAAAATACCCTGGTAGTTATCCAGGGTAAAGGCCGGAACCATGGAATAGCCAGTAAACTCCCAGAAGCTCACCACCCCAATCATCACGATGGGGAACACCAGAAATAGCAGAAACACCAAGGTCTGTGGCGTAATCAGCGCGTAGGGTTTGAAGGTTTTCCAGGTTGCAGACATAGAGGTGGCGGTAGTGGGTTGTGGGTAGAGGGTAGATTTCAGGGGGGAGAGGGCTACAGCTCTCTCCCCCCTGAATCCATCTAATTACGAGGCAATAAGCTCATTCCACTTCTGCACCAGGTAGGTGTTTTCTTTCATGGTGGAGTTCCAGCAGACGATGTTGCCGAAGCGCTCCTCAAAGGAACCACCGTCGCGTTTGGCACCGGCCTTAGCCAAGGTCTTGCCGAAGGGGTCGACAATCGGTTCGGTGGCCGCCTTACCTTCGTACCAGAAGCCCCATTCGTCGGCGGACATAAACTTACGGGCGGTTTCCGGGGCCGCACTGTAGTAGCCCTGGCGGCCCAAAAAGGCCCCTACCCAACCGTCGAGCATCCAGTTCATGTACTCGTAGGCGGCGTCGAGCTGAATGCCCTCCAGATTTTTGGAGAGGCCAATACCACCGCCCCAGCCCCGGTAGCCTTCCTTCAGCGGGGCGTAGATGCACTCAATTCCCTGGGCTTGCACGGCGGTGACGGCGGGCGACCACATCGATTGCAGCACCACTTCTCCCGAGCTCATCAGGTTAACCGACTCGTCAAAGGTCTTCCAGAAGGCGCGGAACTGGCCGTTGGCTTTTTGCTCTTTGAGAATCTCAATAATCTGGTCGATTTCGGCCTTGGTCATGTTCCCCTTGTCGCCAAAGGTCATCAGCCCTAGGGCCTCGGATACCATAGCCGCATCCATAATGCCGATTTGGGGAATATCGAGAATGGCGGTTTTGCCCTTAAATTCTGGGTTGAACAGTTCGCCCCAGGTCTCGATTTTGCGGCCCACTAGGTCGGGGCGATAGCCCAGGGTGTCGGCGTTGTACTGAAAGGGAATCAGGGTGGCGTAGTCGGTGGGGGTAGGCGAAAATTCCTTCGAGTCGGGGCCGGTCAGGTACTGCACCTTAAAGGGAGCCGTACCCTGGGATTTTTCGACCGGCATACCCTTGAATTCGCCGGTTCTAAAGAAGGAGACAATTTTGTCGTAGTTGGCAATCCGCTTGATATCGATGGGCTGGAGGTTTCCGGAGGGCACCACCAGGGGCAGGCTGAAGTATTCGCCGTCGAAGATATCGTACTGGTCGGGCTGAGTAATGGCGATTTGGTTGTTTTCTTCGGTGCTGAGGGCCCGCATGTCAAACTTAAAGCCCAGATCTTCCTGGGCCTTGTCGCGAATGTCGTTGATTTGGGAGACACCCGTACCAATCAGCCGCAGGGTGACGTCTTTAATTTGGTTGGTATTGACCTGGGGGCCAGGGGCCGGATTGTCGGGAGTGCCCTTGGGGGCTGAGGCACAGCGGGTGGCGGTCAGAAAGGCTCCGGCGGCGAGGCTGGTGCGAAGGACTTGGCGACGAGAAAACTTACCCATGGTTAGCAGTTCAGTAATAACGAATGGTTAGACAAAGAGTGGAGGAGAAGGCTTTGCAAGGCTGACCCAGTGCAGAGGACGGCGCTAAGGGGCAGACCTAATGGGACAGAAAGACGCAGTCAGCAGCGGCCCAGTCGAGCACGACGGTCTGCCCTTCTGCAAAGGAGGTGGTGAGCCAGTCGGGGGTGCGCGCTTTGTAGAGCACCTCCATGCCGTTGCGCTCGATCGCCAGAGAAACGCGGGTGACGTAGCCGGTAAACTCGACGGCGGTAATGCGAGCGGTAACCCGGTTGGTGGCCGGGCCACAACCAGAGGTCTCGGCCTCAGCCAGGGATTTAATCTGCATCAGGTCGGCCCGAATGCAGCAGGCGGCCTCGGTGCCCACCTGGCCATAGTCGCCCAAGCATAGCAGGGTACCCAGGCCGGGCACCTCGAGCTGAATGAACTGGCCCTGGGTATCTGCCACGGTGCTAGTGACGGTGCCAGCAAAAATATTGTTGTCGCCGGTAAAGCGGGCTACAAACGTAGACAGGGGCCGAGAGAAAATCTCGACGGGGGTGCCCACCTGGTCAATGCGGCCATGATCCATGACCACAATTTGGTCGGAGAGGGAGTAGGCTTCGTCCTGGTTGTGGGTGACCTGAATAAAGGTCATGCCAAACTGGCGCTGGAGCTTGCGCAACTCGCCTCGAGTTTTGACCCGCAGGCTTTCATCCAGAGCACTGAGGGGCTCGTCGAGCATGAGCACCTGGGGCCGGGTGACCAGGGCACGGGCTAGGGCCACCCGCTGCTGCTGGCCGCCGCTGAGTTGGGCGGGTTTGCGATCGCTAAACTGGGTCAACCCCACGATCTCCAGCATTTCGCTCACCCGAGCGCGGCGGTCAGCGATCGCCAGGCCGCGCATTTTGAGGCCAAAATCAACGTTGTCCCACACGGTTTTGTGGGGAAACAGCGCGTAGTTTTGAAACATCATGGCGGTGTTGCGCTGGGTGGGTGGCAGCCCGTTAACACGGGTATCGCCAATATAGATATCGCCCGCAGAAATGTCTTCGTGGCCCGCAATCATGCGCATGGTGGTGGTTTTGCCGCAGCCACTGGGGCCTAATAGACAGGTGTACGATCCGGCAGCAATGTCGAGGGTAATATGTTGTACGGCAGCAAAGGAGCCATATTTTTTGGTGACATCCCGCAGGGAAACCCCCTTGGCCTCGGCCTGAAAGTCTTCGGGCACCGCATCAAGGGTGAGGACGGGTTCCACTTGAATGTCTTGCATAGGGGGCCACAATTTAGATGAGGACTTGATTTTGAGAGCGTTTGAACAGCCAGGGAGAGTCTGCTGTATCGCGAAAGCGGGCCAGGGGGCTCATTTCTCAGGGGCTTTGCGGTAGCCCTAGGGCTAATCGCACCAGAGCATGCCCGTTTCAAACGCCGACTCCAACCGTAAAACCAGCTTGGTAAAATACTACGTTTACCTGAATCAATCAGCTTCATATATAAAGTTCTATTTTGCTGTGCACTGTATGCAGGGATACAATTTCGGCCTAAGAGGGAAAGGGCGGCATTACGTTGTGTAAACAGGGGTGGGTTACGGCGGGCGGGGGCCGTAGCCTCCAGCCGTAGCGCGCGACCGTCTGGGGAAAGAGGCATAATTGGAGTAGTCGAGGGGCGATGAGGTAAGGCGATGGCGACGACGGCAGAAGATGTTTGGCGCTTACTGGCTGAGCTGGTGGAGGCGCAGAAAGAAACAGACCGTAAGTTTCAGGAGACCGGTCGCAAGTTCCAAGAAACAGACCACCAAATGCAGGAGACCGATCGCAAAATTCAGGAGACGACCCAAACCATTGAGCGGGTAAATCGCCAGTTGAGCCAGCAATTAGGGGCGTTGGGCGGCAAGTGGGGGCAATTTGTGGAGAACTTAGTGGCTCCGGCCTGTAAAACGCTTTTTCTGGAGCGGGGCATTCCGGTGCATCAGGTGAGCCAGTGGGTGAAGTGGTTTGAGAAGGGAGACACGCTGGAAATTAATGTGTTGGTGTTGCTGAATTGAAGAATGAATGTGGGTAGGGGCAAACGGCCGTTTGCCCCTACGAGGGACATTGCACTTCAGATTTGAA
>JAIXUR010000043.1 GCA_027483425.1 Cyanobacteriota bacterium
AGCGCCGTAGAGCCATCGTTGCAAACCGCACCCTTGGGTTAATCCCCCAATACCCGTAGCGTGGGTCACCGCCATCCCACGAGGGATCGCCCCGCAGCCCCCCACCCCGACCCACGGCCCACCCCCATGGGAAACCTTGCCATGATTTTTTACATGGGTGGGTCGTGGGTTACGGCGGGGCGCAGGGTGACGGGGGGGGGCGTGGGTGGGGGGCCGCCTAACCCACGCTACGGGGACCCATCACCCGCCATAATCGCCAGCCATAATCTTTTTCAATACCAGAACTCTCCCAACACCCCTTAAGCTATAAGGTGCAATCGATTCGCGCCCCCTGACTCGCCATGAAACGCCTTTATCGCGCCCTTACCGCTCCCCTGCTGGCCTCTACCCTGGTAGCCGGTGCTGTGCCCTTTCCCCTCGGCAATGCCCGTGCCCAAGAGGCCGTGTCGCCCCAGGTCGCCCAGTCGTCTCCCACCCCTGATCACGTGGTGGAGTGCGAACTGTTGATTGTGGGGGGTGGGTTAGCCGGTACAGCCGCCGCCTACGAAAGCCTGCTGATGGGCCACACCGTCTGCATGACCGAGATCACCGACTGGGTCGGGGGGCAAATCTCCTCCCAGGGCACCACCGCCCTCGACGAGTCGCGGGAGCAGCGCAACCTGCTGTTTTACTCCCGAGGCTACAAAGAACTGCGCGATCGCGTCGAGCAGAAATACGGCGTCCTCAACCCCGGCGAGTGCTGGGTCAGCGCCTCCTGCTTTTTGCCCGCCGATGCCAACGCCATTCTCATGGAGATGCTGGCCGAGGCCCAGGCCGAGGGCGGCGGTGAACTCAAGTGGTTTCCCAACACCGTCGTCAAAGACCTGACCATGAACGCCGATGGCACCCACATCGACCAGGTGATCGCCATTAGCCACAGCCCCGCACCGGGCACCCCACCCCTCAACACCGATTTTCTCTCAGAGATTATTGAAGACGCCTACATCTACGACGACTCGGCCCGGCTGTCGAAGCAAATCATTCAGTTTGTGCCCGCTGGCATAGAGCTAGAAGGCGTTGAAAACGCCGCCCCCAGTAAAGTGGACTGGTTTGTGATCGAAGCCACCGAAACCGGCGAGCTGATCGTCCTGGCCGATGTACCCTACGAGCTGGGGCTAGACCCGCGATCGCCCCTCAACCCCTCGTCCCCGGTTCTAGAGCGCGACCCCTACTGCACCCAGGGCTTCACCTACACCTTTGCCATGGAGCGCACCGCCGAGCCCCAAACCTACGAGGTGCCCGAGTTTTACGCCACCTACGAGCCCTACTACAGCTGGGAAAAAGAGCGCGACGCCCTCAAAACTCCCCAGGACCACTTCGACTTTGTCTTCACCTACCGTCGGCTGTGGAATGCCTCCCCTCGGTCTGAGGCCAAAATATTCGGCGTGCCCCGCCCCGGCGTCGGCGATATCTCCATGCAGAACTGGACTTGGGGCAACGACTACCGTCCCGGCACCGAGCTAGACAACCTGATTTTGACCGAAGAGCAACTCCAGGCCAGTGGCCAGCTGGAACCCGGTGGCTGGCTGGGGGGCCTGCGTACCGAAACCCTGCACAAGGGCGAAGAGAATGCGATCGGCTTTTTCTACTGGCTCACCACCGGCACCACCGACTCGCAAATTGGCGACTCTTGGAAAGAGCCCGACCCCTACAATCTTTACCTGGCCGGGCTCGACTCCCCCATGGGTACCGCCCACGGCCTATCGAAGTATCCCTACATTCGTGAGGCCCGCCGCATCATTGGCCGCCCCTCGCCGGGCTACGATACCGGCTTTATGATCAGCGAAATCGACTTTTCCTGGAACGATTTTGGGGCTGAATTCTACCAAGAAACCCTCGACCCCAGAACCTACGCTTCCATGCGGCGCTACCTGGCCGGGCTGACCACGATCGATACTTTTATGCCCGACGCCGACCCTAATGAGTTTCACATTCGAGGGCGATCGCGCATGTATCCCGACTCCGTGGGCATTGCCCAGTATGCCATCGACTTTCACCCCTGCATGGCCGAGTATCCCGCCGAAAAGCCCGGCAACATTGAGCGGCCCGGCGTGCGCCAGGCCCACGGCCAGGCCTACCCCGCCCAAATTCCCCTGCGGGCCATGATTCCCCAGCGGGTCGACAACATGCTGGTGGCGAGCAAGAGCATTGCCACCAGCTACAGCGCCGCCGCCGCCTACCGGGTGCACTCCTTTGAGTGGTCGGTGGGGGCCGCTGCCGCCCACACCATCGACTTTTCCCTGCGTAACGCGGTGCTGCCCTACGAACTGGTGGATAACATCCCCAGCTATGAGCCCCTGCTCGACCAACTCCGCATGGAGATCTACACCAGCGGCAACCCCGTGCAGTTTCCCAATACGTCGATCTTCAACGAAGACTGGACCCAGTGGAAACCCTGGTAGGGGGGCTTAAGGAAATTCTGGGGAATGACCAGTCCCGATCGCGCTACCCCGACTTTGCGGACTACAAGGCGCGATCGGGCATCGGTTCTCAAGCTACATCTACCGAGCCACCTGACTAGAGGTTTGGTTTCACCCAATTCAAGCATTTTGCAGCAAAGCTTGCTGATTTTGCAGAATTTGTCTAGCAAAGACGAGCTTTGCTTGCAGATCGGCGTCGGCGATCGCCTCTAAAAAGCACATAAACTCAACCTGCTGATCCAGGCTCCGAAACGGGAACGCCTTAAGGGCAAGTTCTGGTAAATTAGCGCTTACTCTCAACAGTTCTACTCCAACGACTCGATCATCGGCATCATAGTCATACACCACGTCAGGCTCGATCGTATCTGAATCGATAATTTCACCCTCGGCCAAACGCAGGTATAAAGCATCCACGTCTGAATCAAATTGAATGTTCATAATTTGCCTCGCATCCGCCTGTCAAAGTGAATCGTCACGATATGCCAAGGATCTGTAGTCCTATTGTAAACAACCTTCAAGACTCGTCCGCCTGCTTCTGGTATCGCCCGATAAGCACATCGACAGGTAGCGTCTTCTGGGTGAGCCTCAATCAGGGTGGGTTCTGCAACCGTCATGGCAACCCAAGCCCATTCAATTTTGCGCTCAGTGAGTCTCAGCTCGGCGTGGTAGCTCAAGCTATAGGGGATTTCATCGTTAGCCATCGTGCTCAATGAGAATGCACAAATGCCGACTTCACACCGCCAGCATACCCTAGGGTCTATGATCTAAGGGTTCATGACCCGGCTACCCATGACTCTGTTTACCCTGCGATCTGCGACCAAAGACTTCGGTATTAAGGAGATCCTCCGCGATGCCAGCTTTAGCCTGGATGAGGGCGACAAGGTGGGCCTGATTGGCACCAACGGCTCGGGCAAATCGACCCTGCTGAAGATGATTGCCGGACTAGAGCCCTTTGACGGCGGCGAGTTTTGGCTCAACCCTGGGGCCAAGGTGGTCTACCTGCCCCAGCAGCCCGACTTTGAGGCCGACCACACGGTGCTAGAACAGGTGTTTGCCGATGCAGGCGAGCAGATGGCGCTGATCCGCGAGTACGAAGACCTCTCCCACCACCTGGCCCAGGGTACCGGCAATGCCGACGCCCTGATGGCCCGCCTCTCGACGGTGAGCGAAAAAATTGCCGCCGCCGATGCCTGGGATCTAGAAACCAACGCCAAGGTCATTCTCAGCCAGCTGGGTATTGATGACTTTGATGCCAAAGTGGGCGATCTCTCGGGGGGATATCGCAAGCGGGTGGCGATCGCTGCCGCCCTGCTCTCCGACCCCGATGCCCTGCTGATGGATGAGCCCACCAACCACCTCGACGCCGAATCGGTGGAGTGGCTCCAGGGCTACCTCAGCGGCTTTCGCGGAGCGCTGCTGCTGATCACCCACGATCGCTACTTTCTCGACCAGGTCACCAACCGCATTCTCGAAATCGACCGGGGCGATCTCTACAGCTACGCCGGCAACTACGCCTACTATCTGGAGAAAAAAGCCCTCTCCGAAGCCGCCGACCAGAGCAGCCAACGAAAGCACGCTGGCGTGCTGCGCCGCGAGCTGGAATGGCTCAAGCGGGGCCCCAAGGCCCGCAGCACCAAACAAAAGGCCCGCATCGATCGCATCGGCGACATGCAAAACCGCGAATTTAAAGAATCCCTCGGCAAGGTGGATATTTCTACCGTCGGTCGCCGCATTGGCAAAAAGGTGATCGAGCTGGAGGATGTTTCTAAACGCTACGACGATCGCCTTCTGTTTAAAGACTTTACCTACGCCTTTGCACCGGACGATCGCATCGGCATCATTGGCCCCAACGGCGTCGGCAAATCCACCCTGATGAACGTGATTACCGGACGG
Organism: Cyanobacteriota bacterium; assembly: GCA_027483425.1. GTDB lineage: Bacteria > Cyanobacteriota > Cyanobacteriia > Phormidesmidales > Phormidesmidaceae > Nodosilinea. Next base: position 4,353 of record JAIXUR010000043.1, read on the forward strand.
CTGGAGCCCGACACTGGCACCGTCGATATCGGCACCACCATCCACGTCGGCTACTTCGACCAGCACTCCGAAGACCTATTTGCCAACCCCAGCCAGCGGGTGATCGAATACCTGAAAGAAACCGCAGAACTCGTCACCACCAATGACGGTAGCGTGATTACCGCCTCCCAAATGCTGGAGCGGTTTTTGTTTACCTCCAACCAGCAGTACGCCCCCCTCGAAAAGCTCTCCGGCGGCGAGCGACGACGGCTGTTTCTGCTGCGGGTGCTGCTCTCGGCCCCCAACTTGCTGATTCTCGACGAGCCCACCAACGATCTCGATGTGCAAACCCTGGGCGTGCTCGAAGAATACCTGGAGGAATTTAACGGCTGCGTGATTGTGGTCTCCCACGATCGCTACTTTCTCGATCGCACCGTCAATACCATCTTTGCCTTTGAGGGCAACGGCGTGCTACGCCAGTACCCCGGCAACTATTCGGTCTATTTAGACTACAAAAAAGCCGCCTCAGACAGCGAGAAAACTCGGCAAAAACAGGCGATCGCCAGCCAAGCCCAGGCGTCGACCCCGACCGTCGAAAAAGTCGCCGTCGCGGCCAAAATCAAGAAACTCTCCTACAAAGAAAAGCGAGAATACGAGCAGCTGGAGGCCAAAATTCCCGCCATGGAGGCCGAAAAAGCGGCCCTAGAGCAACAGCTCTACGACAACCCGCCCAGCGACTACGGCGAGGTGACCCAGCTCTCAGCCCGGCTAGGAGAACTCACCGCCACCATCGATGCCTCCACCGAGCGATGGATGGAGCTGGCGGAAAGGGTGGAGTAAGGTCTGACGGCATTGGTGGGCAATGCCCTACAGAATGCAGCGCTTCACCCCACTACAACCGCCAACAGGTTCGTTAGCAACACATAGGTTTAAACCTAAGACAGGTCACTCCTTTCCGTGAGGTGAAGGACGACGGAACGTCCTTCTCGAGGGGGTCTGGGGGCTGCGAAATGCCCCCAGCGGCAAGTCTGGCTTTAACCCCAGATTGTTCGCCGCAATAGGATATAGGGCTTCCCATAGCAAAGCAAAACTGGGCTGGCTTACTCCGCAGGCCCTCGTATCATCTCCTGCTGCACGGCCAAGCCAATACTCAGTGCTTCCTGCAAAAACTGGCGATACTCGCTGGCCTGGTGATTGACCTGCAGGCTTTGCAGCGTTGCCAGGTTCGTCTCAATGGTGCCGAATAATTCCTGCCGCCGCTCGAGCAGCACCCGGTGGCGGCGCAAAATTTTTTCGGTCATCAGCGCTGAGATCAGACTATCGCGGGTGGCCTGGAGAGCCACCAACACCTCGCTGTGCCGAGGAAACTCCGGGGCTGTGACCTGGGCCGCTTCCAATTCCGCCATCACCTGTAGCGCCTGAATAATGTCGTTATGGCGATCGCACTCATCCAGCAGCCGAGCCAGGGTGATAAAGGTTTTGGAGCGCTGCCATTGGTAGAAGTGCCAGGCGCTCGCCCCCACCGCGATCGCCCCCGCCAGGCCCAGCAACAGGCCACCCAACTGGTCAAAGCCCTCTTGCTGACGCACTAACACCAGGCCCAGACCAAAGCAAACAATGAAAATCGTCCCCAGTACCAGGCTTTCTGTAATCACCAGGGAAAGCAACTGCCGTCGCGATCGCCAGACCGACGGGCGAATAATGCCTCCCATAAAGACTGAGCCAATGTCGAGCCCCGTCACCTGGTCTAATTCCGACCAGGTAATCCGTAGCGCCTGCAAATCAGAGGTCATAGCGGTGCTCCATCAACGGCCAAACAGCAGCGAGAAAAAGCTGGTAATCACCTGGGAATAAAAGTTGCCTTCGACCTCGCGAAATAGCTCAAAGGGCTGTCCCGGTGAACCAAAGAATGGTCTCAAGGTCCACCCCAGTTGGCTGCCCACCAGGCCGTAGAGCACCAGCCAGAACAACAGCAGTCGATTGCGAATCATCGGTGTATCTTCGGTAAAATCCATCACCGACCGAATGCCCGAGTAAAACAACCTCACCCCAATGAAGCCCGTCAGGCCAAAGATGGCGACGTTTAGCAGTAAAAAGAAGTGGTAGCTGCGAATAGAGACCAAAAAGAAGAGAGTTACCGGGGCAAAGCTAAACAACAGTACGCTAATCACCGAAACGGTGGTGAGGCTGAGCACCGCGTACTGGCGAAAGTCCGCCTTGGAGCCAAACAAAATATCAAAGAAATAGAGCGTGGGTAGGCAAATGAGCAGGGTCAGCAGGTACAGGGCCGGCAGCTTGACCATCGACACCAGCAGCTGTTGCCAGCCGCTCGATGACCCAATGATGGCCCCATAAATAGCGAAAAACAGCGAACTGACCACCAGCAGCGACAGTATTTTAGATTCAATCTTTTTACCGTGGCGGACTTCCTCTAGAAAGGTAGGGCGATCGCGCAGCAACAAAATCAGGGTTGAAAAGTGTTCCATAATCTTTACCAGAGCGACAGTGGTTAAAGCTCATCCAGAGCATAACCACCCCGCCGGTTGGAATAGGTCGGATAAGGTCGGCGATCGAACCATGCGATCGCCCCGATCACCCCGTAGCGTGGGTTAGGCGGCCCCCAGACCTTGCCCTCAACCCACCCCCTCCGCTCCGCCGTAACCCACCGGCCCACCCATACCAAGAACCTCGGTACCCGAGAAACCGGGTTTCTGCGCCTTTGGCCACAACCCCTAGCCCCCAACCCAAGAAACCCGGTTTCTGGCGCGGGGGTAATCGGGGTTTGGTGCGTTGGCCGGGCGGGGATGGGATGACACAGCCGGGTGGGGTGGCGGCCGATCGCGGTGCCGAGGAATGCGCAGATGTTGGCGACCCAGGGTCGTGGCCCCGGTGCGGACGGTGCTACCTTCGCTATACTGTCGCTATCGTTAAGTAAATCGCTGACAGCTATGTATGAGGTCGTGCTGGCTCTTCCCGAGGAGACGGCTAATGCTCTAGCTCTATCCCTAGAGGCAATGGGAGCAGAGGTGAGGCTGGCCGCAGCGGTGAAGCTGTTTGAGTTGGGGCGCTTATCTTCGGGAGCGGCGGCGAGTTTGGCTGGCATACCCCGAACCTTGTTTTTGGCGAAGCTGGGCGACTATGGCGTCAATACTTTTGAGTTAGACGAAGCGGCTTTGATAGACGATCTCGCCAATGCCTGAGGTTATCGCCGACACGTCGGTC
>JAIXUR010000226.1 GCA_027483425.1 Cyanobacteriota bacterium
CTAAGTGGTGCGAGGGCCGCCGCTGATCTCGGTCAGCAGGCTGTCTAGGGTGGCGAGACCTGGCCCCATGGGGCTGTCGGCCCACTGCAGCAGGGCGGCCACCCGGTTTGCCTGGGGAGCTGAGTCGGGGGGCACGTTGCCTGGGGGCGGGTTAAGGGTAAACACTAGCTGGCTAAACTGTGGCCCTGGCAGGCTGGAGAGCGCGGTGAACAACTGTAGGCGCTGTGCTGGTTCCATATTGGTATTGCGCCCGGTGGTCTGTGCAACCCCAGGGGATGACTCCCCTGGGCTGGGCTTGGGCGGTGGCGGGGTGGCCCAGCCATCGTCTTTTACCTCTGGCGCTGGCGAAAGTGTCTCCACCGCCCGCCGAATACCTTTGACGACATCCACAAAGGCGGCATCGTGGCTGGGCCAATCCACCACGGGTTTGCCGTCCTTGGGTAGCACCTGTAAGGTGTCGAAGGGTGCGCCTTTCCAGTCTGTCGGGGTCAGAATAATCGGAATTACCCTGGCATCGCCATTGTGGTGACGCTGCATGGCCCGCTGCATTTCTTTGCCGTAGCAGAACTCGGAGTTCATGAACCGGGGGCTAACCAATAGCAGAATAATGTCCGCCGCATCCAGGGCGTCGCGGATCTGCTCATTCCAATCGGTACCGGCTTCGATTTGGCGGTCTTGCCAGGGGCGAATTTTGTTTTGTCGTTTTAGCAGCGCCAGGTGATCTTCGAGTTCTTGCTTGAGGGCTTCATCTCGGTGGGAGTAGGAGATAAACAGGCTCAGGGGTTGAGACGGCATGGGCGCGCAGGTGCAAGCGTTTGCCCACCACTATAGCCTGCCGACGGTGACTCAACCCGCTGGCTCAGGTGTTGCTGAATCCCATCGTTCCCACGCGAAGCGTGGGAACGCCCCACTCTGGCGCTTCAGCGTCCAATTCCAGATGACGCTGGAGCGTCTAGGGTTGCGTCTCGACGCTAGAGCGTCGGGACGAGGACTAATGCGTCTAGAAGGGCAGCTTTTTCTTGTTGGCTTTGTCGCTGTCGTAGTCCAGCTCCTTCAGCTTTTTCATAATGCGGCTGAAGTACTCTTGCATATAGTCTTCGAGGGTGCTGATCTCGTCCTTAGGAATGCCAAAGACCTGGTAGACCTCATCCATGGGGGCATCCAGCGGCTGGCTACCGGCGACGACTTCCACAAAGGCGAGGCGATCGGCAAAGTTCCAACCCCACTGGAAAAAGCCGGCCACCTTGCGAATGGCCCTCAGCAGCTCTAGGGAAATGCGAGAGACCCGAGCCTCTTGGCCGCATTTACGCTCGCATAGGCGCATGATTTCGTAAGCTCCCCAGGCGCGGGTGCCCGCTAGGGGAAAGCTGCGGTTCTTGGTTTCGGGTACCGATAGCGCCTTCACCGCAAACCGAGCGATGTCTTGGGTGTCCATGTAGGCGATGGGGGCGGCTTCGCCCATGACCCAGATCGGCTGCTTTTCGAGAATGGGGATGGCGTACTGGCCGATCAGCCCTTGCAGAAAGCCGCAGGGCTGCAAAATGGTGTAGTTGAGCCCCGACTCGGCCAAAAATTTCTCGGTGCAGCGCTTGACGCTCATCAAGGGCACATGGGGAAATTTTTCGGCATTGAGAATGGAGAAAAAGACGAATCGTTGAATGCCAGCGTCGCGGCAAGCCTTAATCAGATTGACCTTTCCGTGCCAGTCAACCTCCATCACCGACTCCGAGGGGCGGGCGGTGGACGCATCAATGACGGCATCCACTCCCTCCAGGGCAGGGGGGAGGGTTTCAGGCTTGGAGAGGTTGCCCCGCACCAGTTCTACCCCCCACTCTCGCAAGAAAGCGGCCCGTTGAGCGCTTCTCACCATGCACCGGACTTCGTGCCCCTCATCCAAGGCCCGGCGAGCAATTTGCCTGCCCAGGGTGCCAGTAGCGCCAACGACCAATACTTTCATGAGGGAAATGATACAAAAGTTTAACTTCCTCTAAGAATATCAGATGGCCTCACCGGATTCACCCTTGTGGCCAAATCTACTCTTCGCCGCCCTGGATCCGCAGCAGTAGAAACCCAATGCCCAAGCCCACTAGGGTTAGGGTAAAGATGATGATGCCGGTACTAAAAATTTCGCCGCCCATACGCTCTCCTGCCACAGCACTATAGTAATTGAACCAATCAACCAGGTGACTGGGGGCGTTTAACCCCTAGCCGCCCCCATTTTAGACCAGTTTGGTATCACCCCCTGCGACTATGGCACCCCCGGCACCCTCGGTTTTTCATCGCTCTTCTTCTCGCCCTCGGCTGGCGGTTACCCTGGGTGACCCGGCGGGCATTGGCCCTGAGGTGGTGCTCAAGGCACTGGGGGCCAAGGATTGGGGGGCGATCGCCCACCTGACTGTGCTGGGGACGCGATCGCTGCTCGACCAAACTCGTGTTGCCCTAGAGCAATCCGGTTATCCTGGGTCACTCCCCGCCCGAGACGCGCTGACTTTTGTCGAGATTCCGCCGCCGCTGCCCCTGGAAACCGTGGAGTTGGGCCAGCCCAGCCCGGCCACGGGAGCCGCCAGTTTTGCCTACCTGCAAGCGGCCATTGCCGGGGCCGTAGGGGGACAGTACGATGCGATCGTCACTGGGCCGATCGCCAAGTCGGCCTGGAAAGCCGCTGGGCACCGCTACCCTGGTCAGACGGAACTGCTGGCTGAGGGGGCAGGGTGCGATCGCTTTGCCATGGCCTTTGTGGCCCAGTCTCCCCACACGGGCTGGTGGCTGCGGGCGCTGCTGGCCACCACCCACATTCCCCTGCGCCAGGTGCCCGATGCCCTGACGCCAGCCCTGCTGAGCCAAAAACTCGACCTGCTGATCCACAGTCTCAATCAGGACTTTGGCTTAGCCCAACCTCGTATTGCCGTGGCGGGCCTCAACCCTCACAGTGGCGAAGGCGGCCAGCTAGGAACAGAAGAAGTGGATTGGCTGATTCCATGGCTGGAACAGCAGCGCCAGCGTTATCCCCAGATACAGATCGACGGCCCCATACCGCCCGACACGATGTGGGTACGACCGGGGCAGGCCTGGTTTGGCATCAGCGCTGAGGCTGTAGAAACGGCCCACGACGGCTACTTAGCCCTGTACCACGACCAGGGACTGATTCCGGTGAAGCTGATGGCCTTTGACCGGGCGGTGAACACGACCGTGGGCCTGCCCTTTGTGCGCACATCGCCGGACCACGGCACGGCGTTTGATATTGCGGGCCAGGGACGGGCCGAGGCCAGCAGTATGGTGGCGGCGATGGAGGTGGCGATCGCGGTGGTCAAGCAGCGAGGAGCTTCTGGGTTAGGCTTGCACCAGTAGATCGGTGTTGGCTAGGGCGCTAATCCCCGAGAGGGTGGCAAACTGGCCACCCGTGCCCAGCCCGGTGGTAGTGCCATCAGAGTTATAGAAAAGTTGACCGTTGGCGCTATTAAATACGATGCGCGCGGCACTGGAACCGGCGAGGGTAGCGCCATTGGTGGCACTGTTAATGGTGGCAAATTCGCTTGCCAAAATTGATCCACCTGCGGCACTAGTGATTGCGGTAAAGGTTGTTTTATCAAGAACGATTTTGTCGGTGCCTGCGAGGAAGTCGGTGATGGTATCGTTGCCAATGGTGCTGTTCAATACAGCATTGATGTCGAAGAGGAAGTGATCGGATCCTGTGCCGCCTGTAAGTGAGTCATTATTTTCCCCTCCATTCAGTAGGTCATCTCCTGCGCCCCCATTTAGGGTGTCGTTGCCTGCACCGCCAAATAAACCAGCAATCTGTGCACTCGTAAACGATCCAGTA
>JAIXUR010000566.1 GCA_027483425.1 Cyanobacteriota bacterium
CGCCCTGGCCGCGATCGCCCCCGTCCAAGCCGAGCCCGCCCCCAGCACCGCCCCCTCTGAGCCTCTAGCCCCGGCGGCGGACGGCACGCCAGTGCTGCCCTTTACAGATGTCCCCCCCGACCACTGGGCCTACGAAGCACTGCTGAACCTAGCTGGGGTTTACGGCTGCGTTAGCGGTTACCCCGACGGCACTTTTCGGGGCGACGCGGCCGTCACCCGCAACGAGTTTGCGGCGGGTCTGAACGCCTGCCTGGGCGTATTAACGGATCTGGCTCAACAGCGCCGAGCCGAGCAGGATCAGGCCGTACAGGAGCTGATCGACGCCATGGAGCAGTCCTTGACCGATCTGCGCCAGCTCGAGACTGAACTACCAGAGACCCCCTAGGGCTAGAAGTCTTCTCGGGCGGCGATCGCCCCAGCCACCCGCTCCAGCACCTCGGCTACGGGCAGGGCACCCAGTTCGCCCTGGGCACGGGTACGAATGTTGAGGGCGTTAGTCTCCAGTTCTTTGGCTCCCACCACCGCCATGATCGGGATCTTGGCTTTTTCGGCGTTACGCACCATCTTGCCAAGGCGATCGCCGCTGGTGTCTACCTCGACTCGAACCCCGTTAGCCAAAAGCTGATCGGCCACCGATTGGGCATAGCCCAGTTGATCTTCGGTCACCGGCAACAGGCGCATCTGCACCGGGGCCAGCCAGAGGGGAAAGTCGCCCGCATACTCCTCAATCAAAATGCCAATCAGTCGCTCTAGGGAGCCAAAGGGGGCCCGGTGAATCATCACTGGGCGTTGGCGAGACCCATCCGCCGCCACATACTCCAGGTCAAACCGCTCCGGCAGGTTGTAGTCGACCTGCACCGTGCCCAACTGCCATTCCCGCTCCAGCGCATCCCGAAAGATGAAGTCCAGCTTAGGCCCGTAGAAAGCCGCCTCTCCCGGAGCCTCAAAATATTCCATCCCCAGGGTCTGCACGGCGCGACGAATGGCATTTTGGGAGGTTTCCCACACTTCATCGCCGCCAATGTACTTGGTCGATTCAGGATCCCGAAAGCTGAGGCGAGCCTTAAAGTTCTTCAGCTTGAGGCTGTGGAAAACCGTCAAGATCAGATCCACCACCTTGAGAAACTCATCGTCGAGCTGCTCAGGGCGCACAAACAGGTGGGAATCATCCACCGTAAAACCCCGCACTCGAGTTAAGCCGCCCAGTTCTCCAGACTGTTCGTAGCGATACACCGTGCCAAACTCCGCCAGCCGTAGCGGCAGCTCCCGATAGGATCGCAGTTCACTCTTATAGATCTGAATGTGGAACGGGCAGTTCATCGGCCTCATCACAAAGCCTTCCTCGGCCAGACGAGCGGCGTCATCGTCCGCCATTAGCGGAAACATATCTTCGCGGTAGTTTTGCCAGTGGCCTGAGATTTTAAACAGGTCGACCCGGGCAATGTGGGGGGTGACCACGGGGAGATAGCCCCGCTTGGTTTGCTCATCCTTCAGAAACGCCTCTAGGGTAGAGCGCAGCACGGTGCCCTTAGGCGTCCACAGGGGCAGCCCAGGCCCAACTTCATCGGCAAAAATAAATAGCCCTAGCTCTTTGCCCAGCTTACGGTGATCGCGGCGCTTGGCCTCTTCCCGACGGCGCTTGTACTCCTGCAGCTGCTCTGGCGTTTCCCACGCGGTGCCGTAGATGCGCTGGAGCTGGGCGCGATTTTCGTCACCGCGCCAGTAGGCTCCAGCCACGCTTTCTAGCTCAAAGGCTTTGGGGTTGAGATCGGCGGTGCTGGCGACGTGGGGGCCAGCGCAAAGATCCCACCACTGGTCACCCAGATGGTAAAGGGTAATCGGGTCTTGCAGATCTTTCAGAATCTCCAGCTTGTAGGGCTCCCCTAGGGCTTCAATCCGGCGCTCCGCCTCGGCGCGCGTCACGGTTTCTTGAAGCACCGGCAGTCCCCTGTTGATGATCTTAATCATCTCTTTTTTGATGGCCTTCAGATCTGCCTCAGTAAAGGGGTCGGGGCTATCAAAGTCGTAGTAGAAGCCGTAGTCAATCCAAGGGCCAATGGTCACCTTCACCCTGGGAAACAACGACTGCACCGCCATGGCCATCACGTGGGAAAAGGTGTGGCGAATACGTTTAAGCGCCTCTGACTCGCTGGTGCGAGGGAGCACAAGGGGAGAGCTAGCTTGGGATGCAGACAGGTCGGTTTGAGCCATTGGTCAACGAGGCAGGCTAGGGACATGTCCTCTAGTTTAGCGACTATTGGGTAAACCCAAAGGTGGGTAACCCTCACAGCCAGGGCTAGAGGTACGGTTATTTGCCCCTGTTAGGGGGGGTGGCCCATGGCAAAACTCCGCTGTTCTTGGGTAAGATGTGGAATTAGCATCCCCACCTATGCATACCCATGGGTCATGGGGTTGGGCTTACCATCACAGGATATGACCACATAAAGAATGGTATTTCCCTAGTCCTGTGCTATGCTATGTTCCTGAATCTAGGGTTGACGACTGCGCAAGTCTCAAGTGTGTGCGGATCTATCCTAGGTCAACGTTCCAAAGAGCTTTTTTAATCGAAAATATGACTGAAGCAACTGTCGACTTAGTAGTCGCCCACCCCATGGTGAAATTTCAACGCCAGGTTGAGTCTCTGGTCAAGAAATCAAAGGTTATTAGCCCCAACGACCCGATCTGGAAAATTGCCTTTTTGTTTGGCGACGACTGGGCCCACTGGAAACAGGAGCTAGAAGAATTCGATTTTTCTACCCAAGACCTGATCGGGGATCTGCTAGCCGTGCAGTCTTGGGAAGAAGACTGATGGGTTTAGGGTTTGGCCAGAGACGATAAATCGGGCTGAAGCTTAGTTCTAATCAAAATGGCTGTGATATTGTCATGGCCATTTTTTTCGTTGGCTAAATCAATTAGCTGGGCGGCGCCGCTCTCTAGACTGGCCTTTGAACTCAGCAGGCCCGCGAGGTGGGTATCGACATGGCGCTCTAGGAGATGGTTATCGCTCAGGCCATCGGAGCACAAAATTAGCAGGGTATCTTCAGTAATTTCGTGATAGGCAATACTGGGGGTCAAATCTTCTTTTCGCCTCGGCCCCAGCGCTTGGGTCAGCTGGTACGCATCAGGACGAGCATAGGCCAAAGCCGGATCGACGCCCCGGTTAATTTCCCGTTGGCCTACTTCGTGATCTAGGGTGAGTTGCCGCAGCCCCAGGCGCTTGCTGTAGCCGTAGAGACGGCTATCACCCACATGCACTACAGCCATGTCTAGGTTGTGCACCAACACCATGACGAGCGTGGTGCCCATACGCCCCACCCCTGATGTAGCGTTGGTTTGATTAATATCAAAGATGGTCTGGTTGGCGGTGATCACCGCCTGAGACAGAATTTCTTGGTCGGGCAGGCGATCGCCCCAATGTTGCGCTAAGTAATCTCGCAGGGCCTGCCCTGCCAGTTGGCTGGCCACTTCCCCAGAGGCATGGCC
>JAIXUR010000622.1 GCA_027483425.1 Cyanobacteriota bacterium
AATTTGTATTGCAAGCTACTATTTCCCCGACAATTTGCAAGCTTCTGCAAGTTTCTGCCAGAGGACATCAGTTTTGAGGCCTAAATTTGTCGGTTAATTGTCAGATTTCTGAACGAAAATTTTGGGGAATTGGCTTGAAAATTGGTGTGCACGCATCTACCAGGGTTCTATGGAGCATGACACCGAAGCAATTCTCAATACATTTAACCAGCATTTGCTCAACTATGGGCAAACTATTCTCACTCCATCCCAGCGCATGGTGTTGGACTGGTGCCTGAGCCATCCCCACAGCAGCTACAAGGAAATAGCGGCAACCAGTCGATACCAAGCCAGCTCCCTACGCGACGCCGGGTCTAAGCTGTTTGCCATTATCGAAGCCACCCTGGGCAGGCGCGTTAAGAAAGCCACCTGTGGCCAGGTGATACGGGAATGGTACGAGCAGAAAAAAGCCTTTGGGCAACAAAGCACCTTTGGCCGCGAGGCCGATGTGCAGACCTTGCTCGAGGCCATCCAGGTTAGGGAGCGACGCTTAATTTGTATCTCTGGCCCCCCCCGCATGGGTAAAACCCATCTGGTGGGGCGACTGTGTCAGCATCTGCAAGAGCAGGAGTCCTTCGAGTCTCGGGTTTCAGGCCAGGCCACGACCCTGCCGACGGTGGAGACCCTGTACCAATTGGTCTCGACCCACCTGAGAGAGCGACGTTATTCTGGCCAACTGCCAGCGGCGGCAGCCCTGACTCACCTGCTCGAAACCCGCAAGCTACTGCTGGTGCTGGAAAAAACCGAGGTTCTCCACGAGCCCGAGGCCGTGGGCGGGCGCTTTAAGCCCGAGTCGGCGGGCTATGAGCAATGGCTGCGATCGCTGCTCGACCGCCACAGCCTGCACAGCTGTGTGATTTTGGTCTGCCGGGTTCCCCCCCGCTGCCTCCAGACCAGCCACGATATGCTGTTTCACCATCCCCTGCGGGGGCTGACAGAACCGGCCGCCGAAAGCCTGCTCCGACAGCAGGGGCTAGACCGCTACCCCACCCAGACCCTGGGTGATCTGGCCCAGTTCTGTGGGTTTAACCCTGGGGTTTTGGTGGCCGCTGCCCATAAAATTCTCACCTCTGGCACCCAGAACCCAGCGGAGTTTATCCGCTATCCCCTAGCTACCTTCCATGCCGACGATCCCATCTGGCAAGAGGCGATGGATGACTTAACCCCGAGCGAGTATGCGTTACTCAGTTGGTTGCTGCTGCACCCTGACGAACCGGTCAAAGGCGACGGCCATGGTCTACCACTCAATGGTCGGGGGGGAAGGACATGGCTGCCCGCCATGCAATCGTTGCGCAACCGAGGCATGGTTGACCTCGACCCCGAGGGCGCGCATTTTATTCAGCCCGTTTGGCTACGCCATGTCGTGATGCAGCACGGGGTAGAGTGCTTGGCCGCCGCCTTTCACCAGGGCGATATCGAGGCGCTAAACCAGCACCCCCTGGTGGTGCCCCGCGCCCCCCTCTGGCGGCGACAATGGCACCGGCACTACCGGCTAGAACCCCTGGGCGATCGCCTCGCCCAGACCCACCCCCAGGCCTGGACCACCCAATACCGCCAAGACAAAATCAATACCATGCTGAACGGCCTGCGGGCCAACGCCGGGGGCCAAGACGGCTACGGGGCCGGGAACCTGATCAATCTGGCGGTGGCCCTCAAGGTGCCCTTATCGGAACTGAAGGTGGCCGGACTGACCCTGCGCCATGCCGACCTGTGGACAGCTCCACTTCAGGGGGTTGACCTCACCGGCTGTGATCTGATCGATACGGTGCTGCCCACGGCCCTATACGGTGCCCTCACCGCCGCCCTCGCCCCCAGTGGCAGACACCTGGCCGTGGGGGATGAAACCGGACGAGTGCTCTGCTGGCGGCGAGTTGACGGGGCCTTTGAGCTCTATCGGTTTGCCCAGATTGTCGGTGATGACGGTCAGCCCTTGGGGATGACCCACCTGGCCTTTGGCGATGAGGATATGCTGGCCCTGGTGGCCGGTCAAACGATCTATCGCTGGTGGTTGGGGGCTGCCCACCAAGACCCGGCTCGGCTAATGGTGGCTCCAGCCCCCGTGACCAGTTTGACCTGCTGTAGGGATGAGTACGTGGCCGTTGGCCTACAGGATGGCGGCATTTTGGTGTGGGACGACTTGCGAGAGCAACCGGTTGAGCTGCGCCGCCATATTGGGCGGGTGCAAGAGGTGGTAGCTAACCCAGACCCCGACAGCGATCTACTGATCAGTCGGGGGGATGGCGGCGATCGCATCCTGGTTTGGCATCTTCGCCAGCCTGAGACAGAGCCCCAGGAAATTCGCCGGGAGCGGCATCTATTTTTTAGAATGACTTGGCAATCTGGCCAGCCCCTGGCCGCTGTCTATGTGGACGACCAGCTACAGCTGCGTAGGGCGGATGGTACGACGCAGCCTCTGCCCTACAGGGGCGATATCAGTATGCTCAGGTTCAGCGCCAACGGACAGTACTTAGCCGCCCTCAAACGCGATCAAAATGGCGATGCCGTGGATATCAGGGACCTGTCGACCCTGACCCTAGGGACATCCATTCCCCACCACGGCATTCTTCAGGCCCTGGAGATTAGCCAGGACGGTAAGGGGCTGCTCACCGTAGCCCAAGATCGACCCGATGGGCCTCACACCGTGCGACTCTGGAATGTCGAAGCCAGACAACTCGACTGGGAACTGACCGCCTCTCCGCCCAGGCCATCAGGATCTTCCCAACCCCCAATGCCACAACTCCGAGACTGCCGGGGTTTAAGCGAGGTAGAACGCGCCTACTGGCAAAGCCATGGCGTGGTGGTGTGAGGAAGGGGGGCTGTGTAACACACTTGTATTACTTGTAATATTTAATGAGGTGTCTGATACTCTATAGGTATTAAGTATTCATATCACACCCACATTAAATCGGGAAATCGGATCGCTATAGCTCGTCTAGATCGTCACTTTGGTCTAAACAGATGGCTCCTAAGGCAGCAGATCAGGCAAAAGAGGTTGTTTACGACTATATCCGGGGCTTAGCGCGCAACGTTCCCCCAGAGCAGGCTTTGGCGGCTTTTTATGACCTGCTATACAACCGCATTGCGGTAGGGCGGCAAGATGTGATTGCCAGCCTAGATCGTGTCGTGGAGGCCGACGACTTTAATCGGGAGAAAGGCCTACAGTTTCTCAATCGGTCTTTTTATACCATTTGCAATCCGTGGCACCTCGATAGCGAGAGGATGCCCTACCTGGAGCAGCTGGTTGATCAGCTCAACCATTTACCCGAGACCTCGGCCTATAATCCCTACACCCGGCTGCTGCGGCAGAGGCTGCATGACTTTAACCAGGGCGACTATGGCGATTGCCTGCACCGGCAGATGCGTCTAGGGGTCTATGGGCAAACCAGTGTCCAAAAACATCGGTACCAGGGTGTGGTCGGCGAGTATTTGCCCGATTATTTCTACTTGTACTGCTCAACGACCCGCACCCCAGACATTGAAGAGCTGGAACAGGCTGTCTACGATAACCCTTTGGAGAGCGGGCTGGGCTATAAGCAAGCAAAAAAGCTGGAAGAGGTGCACCGGGCCATTGGCCAGTACCGTCGGGCGCACCTGAAGGGAGAAACGGGGCTGGTCAATCCGACCCGCCTGCCGGTGGCCGAGTTCCACCAGGGGTTAATTGACTATCACCCCAAGCAGCCCAGTGGCTTCAAGCTGCGGGCGCTGGAGCTCGAAGACAAGATCCACCCGACGTCCCGATACGGCTCCTGCCGTCCGATCGTGGAAGACTATTTAATGGCGGTGATCGAGGCTCTACCGGACAAAGCCCGAGACAAGCTCCACCGCGAGCTGGTACGGTCTCTAGGCACCATCGATGAGCAGGCCTCGATGGCCGGCAGTACTGTGATCAACCTCTTTACTCGCCTGCTGAATGCGATTTTTTTGCCAGACTTTAACACCTCCAGCGTTTTGCGTTTTCAGCAGTATGTGGATCGATCTGGCTCCAAGTCCATCACTGGCGTGCTGCTGAGCCTACTGTTAGCCTGTCCGATGATTCGTTTTGATCTGGAAAAGAAGCTGGGGTATTTGTACCGCTATTTTGAGCGGGCTAGCCTCAAGACGGAGCAGTGGGTGGTGAACTTTTTTGAGCACGTTAACCTAGCGTTGGTGATGAATGCCAAGCAAATTGGCTATTTCTCAGTGGTGACTCAGTTGCCTCATATCGATTCGATCTGAGCGGGTGGGGCTGAATATCAGGTGGTCATCAGAGAGTTGGTACACCCCGCAGAGTTCTTGCTGGAGGTGCAGCGTTGCTGAGTAAGGATATGAACTAGCGAAATCTTGAACCGATAGTTGCAACTATCGGTTCATACCTCGAATCAGCAATGCCGGAAAAAGCACACAAGAAAATAGCCTTTGGCACATAAGAGTAAGTAGGTAGGCCTAAGTTAAGTAACCAGCACGCCGATTAAGGCATGACAAGGCTTCCAGCGATTCAGGACTACATTTAATTGGCTTACCTAACTAGCGACGCAAAGCTAGCGGCGGTCTGTGAATCGGCTGTAGCAATCATGGATCCGTTGTCTTCCCTTAGGGGGCAAAATGCCCTGCTTGCCGAAGCGGGGGCGATTCCGTTTGAGTGCATAAAAGGTCTCATTGTCATGGAGATTGAAACGACCCAGGAGCTTGAGTCTGTAGGTTCTCCTTCTCAATGGGGTGACTTCTGGCGGCAACAGGTGCTCCTATTTTTCTACGCTCTCCATGGCTTGTCGTTGGTAGACATGGTTGAGAGCATTCTTTATGAAGAGGCCAGTGAGCCGGGTGAACCGTCTGAGACCCTAATTCAATCGTGCAGCGCTTGGGCGCAGGGGGCGCTTGACCAGAAAACCTATCTAGACTTTCTGCCCTGGATCCCGAAGTCACCCCAAGACAACGATGTTGAACGGTGGAACGACCTGATCGAAGATTATCTGATGGACGTTGGCGAAGCCTTGCCTTTGGCAAATCGCCTGTTTCGCGATCGCGACTGGTTGATCAGTCTGCCTTCTTCCTATCCTGAATTGCCGGATGCGGCGGTTCCCCCTCGTTCCCACGCTCTGCGTGGGAATGCTGTCTGCGGCGCTCCAGCTCCCCGACCCAGACGACGCTGGAGCGTCTGGGTCGGCGTCTCGACGCAGAGCGTCGGGACGAGTAGAGAGGTTCCTAGGTGATCACCGTCGGCCGATCGCGACCAGTCAGCGTCTTGATCTGGGCAATCTCGTCGGCCAGGCTAATCAAATCCGCCAGGGCCACCTGGGTGTCTTGGTCGTGCTTGGCCACATCGGGCTCGTAGCGCTCCACATAGAGCCGCAGGGTTGCCCCCGAGGTGCCCGTGCCCGATAGGCGATAGACAATCCGCGAGCCGTCGGTAAAGCCAATGCGCACCCCCTGCTGGGCCGACACACTGCCGTCAATGGGGTCGGTGTAGGCAAAGTCGTCGGCGTAGTCGACGGTGTAGGGGCCAAAGGTGCTGCCGGGTAGGCTACCCAGGGCCGCCCGCAGGTTGCCGATCAGGGTGTTGGCGCGATCGCTCTCCACCCCCTCATAGTCGTGGCGGGAGTAGTAGTTGCGCCCGTAGGTGCTCCAGTGGTCGCGCACGATCGCCTCCACCGACTGCTGTTTGACGGCGAGAATGTTGAGCCAAAACAGCACCGCCCACAGACCGTCCTTCTCCCGGATGTGGTTGGAGCCAGTGCCAAAGCTTTCTTCGCCGCAGAGGGTGGCCTTGCCCGCATCCAGCAGGTTGCCAAAAAACTTCCAGCCGGTGGGGGTTTCGTAGCAGTCGATGCCCAGCTTTTCGGCGACGCGATCCGCTGCTTGGCTGGTGGGCATGGAGCGGGCAATGCCCGCGATGCCACTGCGGTAGCCGGGCACCAGGGTGGCGTTGGCAGCCAGCACCGCCAGGCTGTCGCTGGGGGTGACAAAGAAGTTGTTGCCCAGGATCATGTTGCGATCGCCATCGCCATCGGACGCAGCCCCAAAGTCGGGGGCATGGTCGCCAAACATGACCGCCACCAGATCATGGGCGTAGACCAGGTTGGGGTCGGGGTGGCCGCCGCCAAAGTCTTCCAGGGGCACGCCGTTGACCACGGTGCCCGCCGGGGCATGGAGCCGCCGCTCAAACAGGGCCGTGGCGTAGGGGCCGGTCACCGCATGGAGCGAATCCATACAAAACCGGAAGTTGCCGCTGGACAGCAGCTGTTGAATCTGGCCAAAGTCAAACAGGGTTTCCATCAGCGCCCCGTAGTCGGTGACGGCGTCGATCACCTCCACGGTGGTGTGGCCCAGGCTGTGGGTCGCCACCCGATCGAGGTCAATATCCGAGTAGTCGAGAATTTTGTACTCAGTGATGGTCTGGGTGCGGGCATAGATCGCATCGGTGACGCTTTCGGGGGCCGGGCCACCGTTGCCAATGTTGTACTTAATGCCAAAGTCTTCGTCGGGGCCGCCGGGGTTGTGGCTGGCCGAGAGAATAATGCCCCCAAAGGCCTTGTTCTTACGGATCACGCAGGAGGCCGCTGGGGTGGAGAGAATGCCCCCCTGGCCCACCAGCACGCGACCAAAGCCGTTGGCCGCCGCCATTTTGAGAATCACCTGGATCGCCTCGCGGTTGTAGTAGCGGCCATCGCCGCCCACCACCAGGGTCTGGTTCTGGTAGCCCTCCAGGCTGTCAAAAATCGCCTGTACAAAGTTTTCTAAATAGTTTGGCTGCTGGAACGCCTTAACTTTTTTCCGTAGGCCCGAGGTGCCGGGCTTTTGATCGGTATAGGGCTGTGTAGAAATGGTTTGAATAGTCATAGGGCTAAAATTTGCTCTCAGGTTAACCAGGTGCAACCCCAGGATAAATCCCTAACCAACCCTGGTAAATAAATCCCCCACTAACTTAGGGGACAAACCATAAGGGTTGGTTAAGAGTGGCTCCTCCATCAGAAATTGGCGATCGCCAAGGTGTAGCAGTCTGGACGTCCCCTAATCTGGTGCATCTATGACCAGCCAACTGCTGCAAGCTATTCAGTCGCGCCCCAGCGTCGGCCACCCCGACCTGCCCGCGATCGCGGCCTTTTACGAGACCTGCGAAACCGTCGATCGCCTCGACAACACCTCCACCCTGGCCGAACTTCAGCGCCGCCTCGACAACCCGCCCCCCGACGGCACCCACCAGCGCCAACTGTGGGAAACCCCCGACGGTCAACTGGTGGGGGTGGTCTCCCTGTGGCTAGAAGAACTCACCGATGTGGTGGAAGGCTGGGTGGGGGTCTTTGTCCATCCTGACTGGCGCGGTGCTCACCTAGAAGCTGAACTGCTGAGCTGGGCCGAGCAGCAGGTCCAAGCGCAGGCCACCGTGGCCCAACGACCGGCCCAACTCCACGCCGGGACTCGCAGCGATGCCCCCTACTACCGGGCCATCTACGAGACGCCGGGCTACGAAATTATCCGTCAGTTCCACACCATGCAGCGATCGCTGGCCGAGCCCATCCCCCAGGCCCAGTTTCCTGATGGCTTTACCTCACGCCCGACGAATGCCGACGAGGCCGAAGCCTGGATCGCGATGTATAACGAGAGCTTTGTCGATCACTGGCACTTTACGCCGATGACCCTGCGCGATCGCCAGTTTCGCCTCACCTACCCCACCTACCAGCCTGAGCTAGACTGGGTAGCCGTTGCCCCCGACGGCACCCTGGTTGGGTTTTGTGGGGCTGAGATTGACGCTGACGAGAATGCTCAAAAAAACCGCCAAGAAGGCTGGATCGCTGTACTGGGTACCCGTCGGGGCTATCGCCGCCAGGGGCTAGCGCGGGCCATGCTGCTCCAGGGGCTGCACCGACTCCAATCCGAGGGCATGGAAACGGCCCTGCTAGGGGTAGACACCCAAAACCCCAACCAAGCCAAAAACCTCTACGAATCCGCCGGATTCCAAATCAAGGAAACTTCGCTGACCTATCAAAAGCAGTTGTAGCCGTAGGCTGACCTAGGGCTGCATGGTCCCAGCCACAGGCTAAAACAAGCAGGGTGAATGTGTGGGACCCACACATTCACCCTGCTCGCTAGTATTCACCGCACCGGGCTGCCAATCCACTGACAGACATTAGCCATCGCGCTCGGTGCGTACCCAGGCTTGTTCAGGTTTGACCAGAAACTTAGAGAAGATGGAGACCTTGCTCAGCATATAGACTGGTACCCCCAGAATATCGCGCAGCGATAGGTCGTTACGACCGTAGCCGAACCAGGCTAGACCGACCCCCGCCACCAGACAGGCCAGCGCCCCCAGGGCCAGGTAGGCCGGTAGCCAGCCCACGCCGACCACCGTGGCAACCAGGCTGAGGACGGCGATCGCCACCGTCGCCATTACCTGTAGGGTCAGGGGCAGCACCGACAGCTCCAGGGCCAGGGCCAAGAGATCGAGTCGTCCCTGACCTAGCGCCTGTCCCAGCAGCTGGGGGACGTACTCGGTAAACATTTGCAGATGGCCGTGCTCCCAGCGGGTGCGCTGGGTTGCCGCCGCCTGTTCTCCACTCGGGAGGCGGCTAGTCACCCAGGCCGCTGGGCAAAACCGGGGGGCAAAGCCAACGAGGGCTAAATCGAGCCCCAGCTTCATGTCTTCAACGATATGGCCACTGGCGATATTGACCGCCGTAGCGGCCTGCCAGGGTAGGGCAATGCCGGTGCCGGTGAGGAGACAGGGCTGCCCCAGGCGGTAGAGCCCTAGGGGCCGCACCCAGTTTTTAACCTTAAAGGCAAAGGCTGAAATGCCGTCCTTGAGCCCAGGGGTGGGGGGCTTTTCCATGAGGTAAATGGCCTGGGCTGGCCGGTGGGTGCGATGGGCCTGGGCGGCTAGGGCAGCCAGGCTACCGGCCTGAAGATTACAGTCTGCATCCACCAGCACCACCACATCGGGGGCATCGGCGGCCAGATGGCGGAGGCCAAAGTCGAGGGCGTAGCCCTTGCCCCGCTGGGTCAGGTCTTGGCGCTCAATCACCGTGGCCCCGGCCTGGCGAGCGGCGGCGGCGGTGCCATCGGTGCAGTTATCGGCGACCACCACCAGGCGATCGCCCTCTCGGAGCTGGGGCACGATGGTCCCGAGGGTGAGCCCAATGCCCCCGGCTTCGTTGTGGGCGGGTACCACCACCGCTAGGGAGAGATCGGCGGGCAGAGTCGTCGGGGGCTGCTGCCGTTGGCCCACCACGGCCAACAGGC
Organism: Cyanobacteriota bacterium; assembly: GCA_027483425.1. GTDB lineage: Bacteria > Cyanobacteriota > Cyanobacteriia > Phormidesmidales > Phormidesmidaceae > Nodosilinea. The sequence continues at coordinate 9,253 of JAIXUR010000622.1, forward strand.
ACTCTAGGGCCAAAAACGCCGAGGTGATTAGCAACAGCAAGGGCACAATGGCCAAGGCCCCGGTGATTAGCTCAACTCCACTCAGCGTCATGTTTCAGCTCCTGTTTCCTTGGCGAGTTCTTCTCAAAGACTACCCTGACCAGCTCTCGGCCTATCCACCGGGTCGGGGGGCCGGGGTCTCGACAGCGGGCTCACCCATCGGGAGAGGCGAGGCCAGGGCTCATCCCTCCGTACTTTAGCGAACGGCTAGGCGCACTACGACCGCATTCCCCAGGATTCACAGGAGCTTCAAGACTCTGTGTGGCGAATCAGCAAAATCAGTGGGTCGTCAGGGGCCAGCGATGACCTCAGCCAAGACCGCCTCTAGGGCCAGTGCCCACCCCTCTGGGGCCGGGGCCGGAGCAATGGGCCAGCCCCGATCGGCCAGCTGGGGGTGGGGGCCGTTGGGGCCAGGCAGCACAATGGGGTAATCGACGTTTTCAAGCATATCTAGGTCGTTGGGGCTGTTGCCCAGGCCCAGGGTCGTGATGGGCGGCTGGGTCCCCTGGTAGAGGCTGACCAACCGATGCACCGCGTTCCCCTTGCCGGCCTCGGCACCAATTAAATGGGAAAAGCGATCGCCCAGGACGACCCGAAACCCCATGGCCTCGACGGCCTCGCGCAGCTGGGCGACGGGCACATTTTTGGGGGTCATAAAGGGCTCGCTAAAGTCTCTGGCCTTGGCCTGTTTAGCCGCCTCGGGGGACAGCCCGGTCAGCTGCACCACCTGCTCGATCCCCCAGTCGCCAAAGCCCTTGAGGGGACGGCCTAGATCCTGGGCGATCGCCTTGAGCCCGGCCCGAGCGGTGACATAGTTACAGCCCAGCTGAAGCACCCGGTAGCCGTTGACGTCTTCTCCCGGTGGCAGGGCAAACTGGGTCTGGTGGAGAGGGATATAGACGGCGCTGCCGTTTTCGACCACAAAGGAGTCGTGCAGCCCTAGGTCTTGGCGCAACTGGGCGACTTCCTGGCGAGTTTTGCTGGTTACGGGCACTACAGGAATGCCCTGTTCCTTCAGCTTCGCCAGGGTGGGCAGGGCGGCCTGGTAGGCATAGGTTTCCCCATTCAGGAGGGTGCCGTCGAGGTCGGTAAACACAATGCAGGACATAGGTCGAGGCGGGGGTGCAGAACGAGTTGACCTTCCTCAGCCTACTTCTAAACTTGCTGGACTCTGCCAATCACCCACGGGAATTATCGGCCAGGATGAGACAATGGGTGATAGCTTTAGTCTCCCGGCCCTGGTCTAATGGTTAGGCCCCATGCCTCAGCACTAAGGCTACTCCGCCCCTTTCCTATGAGCAGCTATGGAGTTTAGAACCCCCGGCCAAGAGGCTGTGTACAATCGCATTTTGCCCTGGATGCACGAATTATTTGGCGCTGCACTGGTGGTTTTTGAAGATGAACCCCTGTTCATTGTCAATCTGGGGTCGGCGGTAGCCTCTACTCGGGTCGTGCCCTGGCATCAGGATGAGACGTTAATTACTACCCGAGCCTACGTCGTGTCTGACATTGACCTCACCCCCGAACTCAGCTACTACCTCCTGCGCGAAAACAACGGTATTTACTTTGGCCGCTTTGCCTACGACGCGGAAGACGACATTGTGTTTGAGCACAGCCTGGTGGGAGAATCCTGCGATCGCCTGGAGCTGAACCACTCGGTCACCACGGTCATTCGCATTGCCGACAACTACGACGACGAAATTGTGGTGCGCTGGGGAGGCCAGCGCGCCCTCGATCGCTGGGCCTCTTAATCCATTCCCCCTCGATTCATCTGAGAGTATCCCAACTAAAAAAATATCCCTTCCAAGGACGCGAACTCGGCCCGTTGGGCCGGTCGCGGCAAGATCCCAGATCGGTATTTAGTTGGAACACTCTAACCTTGACCTTCCATTTGGCCCATTTCGCGCTACAAAGTAGTCTAACTATACATACCAAGGGAAGATGGCCGTGGCTCGTCGCTGGATATTGGCAGGGTTAGGGGGACTGTTAGTCCTGGTTTTGGGGTTGGGACTGGGACCAGCACGGGCCTCAGGGCCATTACAGCCCCGGCTGACGGTGACGGGGCTACCCCCCATGCACACCACCGCGATCCTAACGCTACAGCCCCTCAAAACTGATCAGCCTGGCCCCACGGACTTTGCTGCCCCCCAGGTAGAATTAGCCCAGGCCGCCCCGCCCCGCCAGGTTACGGCCTTGGCTGACCCCAGCAACTACGGCGATCGCTTTCTCACCGATATCAACGGTCAGCCCGTTCAGAACGACTTTATTGTTGTCCTCCACGAAACCGTGGGTTCGGCCCAGAGCGCCCTGAACCTATTTCGCACCCATCATCCCCGCGACCAAGACCAGGTGAGCTACCACAGCCTGATTGGCCGTGACGGCACGGTTTACTATATCGTGCCCCCCGAGAAACGCGCCTTTGGGGCCGGAAACTCAGTCTTTGATGGCCCCAATGGCCCAGAGACGGTGCGCACCAACCCGGCGTTTCCCCCCTCGGTCAACAATTTTGCCTATCACATTTCCCTAGAGACGCCGGGCGACGGCATGAACAACAACCGCAGCCACAGTGGCTACACCCAGGCCCAGTACAGTTCCCTCGCCTGGCTCCTCGCCCAAACGACGGTTCCCGATAATCGCATTACCACCCACCGGGCCGTGGATCGCTCCGGCAGCCGCATGGATCCCCGTAGTTTCAATACCCAGAGCATGTATAGCCTGCTGCGCAGCTATCCCACCCGCAGCGGGCTGTCGGGGTAGACAGAACTAAGCCACCTTAAACGAGGCGACCGACTGCTTCATCATGTCTTTGACCTTCTCCCAGCGGACATCGTCAGTAGAGGCATTGAAGGTATACAGCTTGCCCCGGCGCACAATGGCGCTGGCCAGGTTATGGCGCGGCCCGGCGGGGAGGTCGGCCAGGTACTCCAGAATGTAGTAGGTTTTGTTGTCGGCGGTGTCGATGCGCTGGGCGCTGAGCAGATCCACGCGGCTGGTGTCCCCCGACAGGGCACTAAAGCTCTTGGAGAGCTTGTAGCCAACTTCGGTCGGGGTACCCAGATCGTCCAGGTCTTTGCCCTCGGGCACCTCGCTAATTACCACACTGACGTTCTCGGTCTCGTGGATGAAGTCGTGGAACACCACGTCGGCGGCACCGGGCACCTTCACCTCAACCCATCCAGTGGGGTAAAAAAATTCGTACCCCGAGTAGGTGTCGGCATAGGCTTGCAGCCCACCACCGCTGCCCACACAGCTCTGGAGGGTGGCAGCAAAAACAATCAAAAGCACTGTGGCCAGCCGCTTCAGCATGGGTCGACGTCCTTGGATCAGAATCATAAATACGGTTTAATTGTCTCACATGGGCTGACTCGGTAGGCGGCTCAGGCTGGCCGTTGAAAAAACAGCAGGTGCTGCTCGGGCAGACTGTCGTCGGTTTTCACCCAGGTCAGGCCCACGGCGGCCATTTCGCGGCGCACCTGGGCCACGCTCATCTTGTGCAGCCGCTTGATCATCACCATGGGGTTTTCGGCCCGGTATTCCGCCAACACCACCCGCCCGCCGGGTTTGAGGGCCGCCACCACGCCCTGCATCACCTCGCGGGGGTAGGCAAACTCGTGGTAGGCATCCACCATCAGGGCCAGGTCAATGGAGTTGGGAGGCAAGTTGGGGCTGTCGAGCTGGCCCAGCACAGGCTCTACATTCTGGATTCCCTTGGTGTCCAGTTCCGCCTTGAGCAGGGCCAGCATTTCGGGCTGGATATCCACCGCTATCACTCGGCCCTGGGGGACTAGGGGTGCCATGCGGCGGGCGAAGTAGCCGGTGCCAGCACCAATGTCGGCCACGATGTCGGTGGGGTGCAGATCCAGAGCCGCGATCGCCGCCTGGGGCCTTTCCTGGAGCACTCGGCTGGGGCGATCGAGCCACCCAGCCCCCTGGTGACCCATGGTCTGGGCAATTTCTCGACCGAGGTAGACTCGACCGATCCCGTCGGGGCTGGGGGTAATCGTTTGATAATCTGTACTGGCCTGGACGGTCGCCACCCCACAGGCGGCCAGGCTCCATAGCACCGCCAATAAAACCAAATAGCGGCAGGCAGACACCATGGCCGCCCAGATAGTTTGCTGGCCCTGCGAAAAAATAGAAGTCCCCATCATACCGTCAGTCCGTTAACCCTAAATGCCACCCACCCAATCCAGGGCAGGGGTCTGCCCTTACCGACCCACTCTAAAGGGCAGACACATAGGTCTGCCCCTACCCACCTCAACTCTCCACCGCCGCCGGCTCCAGCAAGGTCACCAGGGCCAAAT
>JAIXUR010000525.1 GCA_027483425.1 Cyanobacteriota bacterium
AATTGACCCCGCCGTTTCTAAGCGCGAGATTCTCGATATCGAGGCCGACCTGGGTATTACCCCCGACAACCTGGAGGCTCTGACCTTTGGCCCCACGCTGGCAGACGGTCGGCAAACGCTGATGATCGCCAGCGACAACAACTTTAGCGACACTCAATCCACCCAGTTCCTCGCCTTTGCGGTTGATTTTGACGCGATCCCCGCCGTGCCTTCTGTGTTAGAAACGCCGCTGACCGTAGATGACGAAGACGGCACCACCCCGCTCCTGGGCGACTCCGACGACCCAGCAATTTGGGTGAACCCAGCTGACCCCAACGACAGCCGGGTGATTGTCACCCTCAAGGATGGCGGTGCCGCCACCTTTAACCTGCAAGGAGAACTTCAGCAGACCATTTTGCCAGCGGACTACGGCGACATCCGCTACAACAATGTGGATTTGCTCTACGGCGTTGAGGTGCCCGCCTTTAACCCCACCGGTTCCTTTACGACCGATATTGCGGTGATGAGCGATCGCGCCAATGATACCCTCGCCATCTTCGGCATTGACGCCACCACCGGGGACCTCTACGACCTCACGGCACCCACCCTCAGTGACCCGGCCTTCTCGATCTTCGGCGTCGATGATGGGGAAGCAACGGCCTATGGTCTGGCCACCTACCTCAGCCCCGTCACGGGCAAGCTCTACGCCTTTGTCACCCAAGCCAGTGGCAATCAGGTGGCGCAGCTCGAACTGACGCCTCAAATCAGCTCCGCCGATGCCTCCTACATCGATGCCAAAGTGGTGCGCATCATTGATTTACCGGTGCCCACCGAAGATGTGGAAGACTCCCAGTCCGAGGGCTTGGTGATTGACCAGGAACTCGGCCAGCTCTACGTCTCCTTAGAAAATGAGGTCGGCATCCTCAAGTTTGACGCCGAGCCCAATGGGGCCAATACCTTTACCCTGGTACAGTCCATCGAGGCAGACTTCCTGGAGCCCGACATCGAAGGGCTCACCATTTACTACGGGGCCGAGGGCACCGGCTACCTGATCGCCTCTAGCCAGGGCAACAACTCCTTTGCGGTCTTTTCCCGCCAGGGCGATAACGAGTACCTGGGCAGCTTCACCGTTGGCGACACCGGCCTAATCGACCAGGTGAACGAGTCTGACGGGTTGGATGTGACCAATGTGGCGCTCGGGTCAGCCTTTCCCAACGGCTTGCTGGTGGTGCAAGACGGGGCCAACGACCCGCAAAACGTGATTGAAGATGACGAGCAGTTGGAAAACAATAGCACCAACTTCAAGTTCGTGGACTGGGCCGTGGTCGCCAACGCCTTTGAGGCGGCTTTGGATATCGACACCGACAGCTTTGACCCCCGTGACCCAGATTCCCTGGTGGAGATTGACACGCTGCCCAACGGGGTGGCCAGCGGTGATGTCACCCAAGACTCGGTAGTGCTGTGGGCGCGCAGCACCGTCTCTGGCCATGTCACCTTCGAATACTCCACCAGCGCCGATTTCTCCAGCCTTGCAGGCACGGCCACCGCCACCGTGACGGACGGCACCATCCCCGTCAAGGTTGAAGTGGATGGCCTGGCGGCGGGCACCGACTACTACTACCGCGTCACCGATGCCAGCGGCAACACCAAGTCTGGACAGTTTGAAACCGCTGCTGCGGTGGGCGACTACGCCGGACTACGCTTTGGCGTGTCGGGCGACTGGCGCGGCGAGCTGGCCCCCTACCCGGCGATCGCCAACGCCGATGAGCAAGACCTAGCCTTCTTCGTCGAGCACGGCGACACCATCTACGCCGACTACCCGTCTCCGGCGGTGCCCAACCCCCAGGCGATCACCCTGGAGGAGTACCGGGCTAAGCATGCTGAGGTGTATGGCGATCGCTTCAACACCAACACCTGGAGCGACCTACGCGCCTCCACCGCCATCTATGCCACCATTGACGACCACGAAGTGATTGACGACTTCTCCGGCGGCGAAACTATTGACAGCGATCCGCGCCTGTTAGAGGCTTTCCCCGGCGACGACCCCAACGCCCTGGTCAACGACAGCACCCTGTTTGAAAACGGTCTACAGGCCTTCCAGGAATACAACCCGATCCGCGATGAATTTTACGGCGAGACCGGCGACGAGCGCACCGCCAACGAGCGCAAGCTCTACCGCTCTAACACCTTTGGCTCTGATGCGGCTACCTTTGTCCTCGATACTCGCTCCTTCCGCGATGCCCCGCTGGTGGCTCCCGACATCACCAATCCTGCCGACGTGGGGCGCTTCCTGGTCGAGTCAGCTACCCTCGATCGGCCATTCCTAGGTGAACCCCAGCTTGAAGATTTGAAAGCCGACCTCCTGGCTGCCCAGGCAGAGGGCATCACCTGGAAGTTTGTCATGGTGCCTGAACCCATTCAAGAACTGGGCGTCTACAGCGTGGATGCCTTTGAGGGCTACGCCAAAGAGCGCACCGAAATCCTCAAGTTTGTGGAAGAGAACGGCATCGACAACGTGGTGTTTATTGCGGCTGACATCCACGGCACCTTCGTCAACAACCTCACCTACAGCGATGTAGTCGGTGGCCCCCGCACCGCCACCGACGTCTGGGAAATCACCACCGGGTCCGTGGCCTTTGATCCCCCCTACGGCCCCGCCGTGATTGACTTTGCCACGCTGACGGGGCTGATTCCCCCCGAGCAGCGGGCCTTCTACGATGCTCTGCCCGTTGCGCCGGATACCGACGATGTTATCAACGACAAAGATGACTTCCTCAAGGCGGCCTTTCAAAACCTGGCGATCGGCCCAGGGGGCTACGATCCCATTGGCTTGACTACCAATCTCACCGCCGCACAGGGACTGATCGGCTCCTTTGATGTGGAGGCCAACCTGCTCCAGGGAGACTACGTGGCCGCCCACACCTTCGGCTGGACTCAGTTTGACATCGACCCCGAGACCCAGGTGCTGACCGTCACCACCTACGGCATTGAGGCCTACACCGAGACAGAATTGCTGGCTGACCCCGCCGCTATTTTGAGCCGGGTACCTGCTATCGTGAGCCAGTTTGAGGTCATGCCAACCCTAGCAGCCGCGCCCACCGTGGCAGAACTGATCGACTTGACCGGGTTTGATGGTGACGTGGCCCTGAACGTGACGGCGTCTCGCGAAGCCGCCTTCAATAATCGGCTGAGCTTCTACGCTACCGATGCCCAGGGGCGCGTGGGTGGTTTACTCCCTGGAGAGGCCGGGTATGAGGCGGCTGTAGCCGCTAATCTGCTCGATACCGACCTGGTAGTGGGCAACAATACCGCCGTTGACCTCGACCTCGTGCTGACCGGAGGCACCTACTATGCCCCGGCCCTACTCATTGACGGTAGCCTGAGCAATCTGGCCACCATTGACGATGCGGCCTTGGGGACAGCTCGGATCCAGCGGGAGGGCAATGTCTGGCGCTTTGAAGACTTGACCGACTTCGACTTCAACGATTTGGTGCTGACGCTGAATGCAGCTACACCCGTAGTGGCCTAATCGTCCTAGCGCTCAAGCAATCTGCCCGTTGAGCCTCTGTCCTGAAACCCAGGGCAGGGGCTTTTTGAAGACTATAGAGACGTTAAGGCTATTGCTTGAAAACAACGTCCCTGCATTGGGCAAACAACCGTTTGCCCCTACGATAGAACGGTTCGTTAATAGGGGATTTTCTTGGCTAGAAATCTCCTAAATAGCGGCGCTATGCCCCTACCAACTCAGGGATGGGGCGCTTGCCTCGGTAAACCATGTCTACCCCGCCCTTCATGCTGAGGGTAACGCCACGGCGCTGGGGCCGCACGGGGCGATCGCTGGCCAGGTCTAGCTCACACTCCTGTAGCAGGGTAGCTAGCACAATCGTCATCTCGTACATAGCCAGGGCCGAGCCCACACAGCGGCGGGCCCCAGAGCCAAAGGGCATAAACTCAAAGGGGCCGTACTGACGTTCTAGAAACCGTTCGGGCCGAAACTGGTCGGGGTTGGGGTAGAGGTCTGGCCGGTGGTGCAGCAGGTAGATGGCACCCACCACCACCTCACCGGGGCTAAGGTCATACCCCTGCACGGTAATGGGTTTCTCCACCCGGCGGGGAAAGGTCAGCATAGCGACCGGGTAAATGCGCAGGGTCTCGTTACAAACGGCATTGAGGTAGGGCAGCTTGGTCAAGGCGATCGGGTCAGCCCCGGTCGCCGCCTCGAGTTCTTGCCGCAGCCGTGCTCCCACCTCAGGCTGATGATGCACCCAGTAGAGGCTCCAGGCCATGGCGGTAGCGGTGGTCTCGTGGCCAGCCACCAGCAGGGTCATTAACTCATCCCGCAGTTCTTGATCCGTTAGCCCCTGCCCCTCGCCGTCGCGAGCCGCCAGCAGCAGCGAGAGAATATCACTGCGGTTGGGATCAGGGTTGCTCCGACAGGCCTGGATTTCGCTAAAAATTAAGTCGTCAATCTCTTTGACCAGAGCCTGGAGGCGATGTCCGGGACTCCAGGGGCCATAGTCTTGGCTCAGCCGTGGCAAAAAGACCAGGGCCGCCCCCAACCGGCCGCTGGACATGTCGAGCCGTTGGGCCAACAGCTGACCCAGGCGCTGACAGCGCTCCCCCTGGCGCAGTCCAAACACAGCCTGCAGAATAATCTGCATCGAGATTGTCTGGGTGAGCTCCCTGGCTTTAAAGGGCTGTCCCGGAGTTAGGTCGGCCAGCACCTCGTGGGTAATGGTGCGAATTAACTCGCCGTAGACCTTCAATCGCTCACCGTGGAAGGGCGGCATGACCAACTGGCGGCGCTGCCGATGCTGGGCTCCACTGAGCAGAATCAGCGAGGTGTGACCCAGCAGAGAGCTCAAAATTTGGTTGACTTCCCCCGGCGCACTGAGTTCCTGCCCGTCATGGGTCAGCACATACTTGAGCGCATCCGGATGGCTGAGAAAAATCCAGTCCATCAGGGTGCCACGGGCCTTGAAGATATCGCCCCATCGGCGATACTGGGTTTCCATGTAGTCGAGGGGGTGAAAGATCCAGTTGTAGAACTGAACCAAACCGGGGGCGGTGGCGGTGGGGATGGCAGCCATGGAGTTATTCCTAGGAAGACTGATCTAACCCTAGGGGACTAACCCTAGGGACAATAGAGCGTGGCGCGGGTATCGCGGCCGGTCACTGGGTTAGTGCCCTGAGCCACGGCGCAAAGCAGGGTGTTGGTCTTGGCGTCGAGTAGCACATCGGTAAAGTCAGCCCCGTCGATGGTGGCTTCACGAAAATCGGTGCCAAAAGCATAGGCCCCCTCCAGAATCGCGTTGGTCAAGTTGGCCTGGAAGAATCGAGCACCATCGAGGGTCGCCCCGGTCATGTCGGCCCCGGTCATATTGGCGCGGGCTAGGGTGGTGTCAAACATCCGCACGCCGCGCAGGTTGGCATAGCTCATGTCGGCATCGGCCATGTCGGCACTGGTATAGTTGTTGCCGCGCAGGTCTTGGTTCGACCAGTCAGTGCTTCTCAGGCTTTGGCGATCGTAGCTGGTGGCCTGGGCTGGGCTCACCCAACCCAGACAGAGGGTGAACCCAATCAGGGTGGCGATAACTATCCGACACAGGCTGGATCGACTAACCATGGCGTCCCATTTAAATTCATTTTTAAAGTCTACAGTCTGAGTTTACAGGGCGACCTGACCAAACCAAAGCCGGGGCCACCCGGTCTTGAGCCGGAATCGATCCGGTATCGATCGCAGGATCAACCAGCGGCCTTCCATTCGGGAATGGGGCGATCGCCCCTGTAGTTATAGCTATATACCTGCCGCTGCCGGAATGTGTTGGAGCGGTAGGGGTTACCCATTTACCCCCAGGGGTTAAGGAGCATCGTCCATGGCCACCGACTACGTTTTGTTTGTGCACGGCGTTAAGCAGCGCCAGCCCGATGAGTTTAACCGGACGACCCAGACGCTGCTGGAGGGCGTGAAGCGGGCGATCGGCTCCAATGGACGCACGATTAAGCCCATCGTTGTCTTTTGGGGTGACTTAAATGTGCAGCCCCAGACCACCCTACGCCAGGGGCTAGAGGCCTCTCCCCAGTGGCGAAATCTATGGCTGAGCGACTTTCGCGTTAGCGAGGTGCTGGAGTTTGCCGGCGATGCGGCGCTGTACCTCAGTCGCCATGTGGGATCTCAGGTGGTGCAGCGGTTTCAGCAGATGGCGCTGCCTGCCCTACAAGCGGCCCAGCCGGGCGATCGCTTGCACCTGGTCACCCATAGCTTGGGCACCGTCATTCTC
>JAIXUR010000299.1 GCA_027483425.1 Cyanobacteriota bacterium
AAACCCCAGCTAGGTTCAGCAGTGCCTCGTAGGCCCAGTGGTCGGGGGGTACATCTGTAAAGGGCAGCACTGGCGTACCGTCTGCCGCCGGGGCTAGAGGCTCAGGGCGGGCGATGCTGGGGGCTGACTCGGCGTGGACGGGGGCGATCGCGGCCAGGGCGGCGATCGCTGTGCTCAACCCCAGGCCCAGAGCACCTCGCCCAGCCAGGTGTATATTCATTCCAAGTTTCCTGCCCATACCAGACCTGCCCATGGTTTAACCTTCGTTCTCCATTCTAGAGACGTAATCCCTCGCGGCGCTGGGGGCTAAAAGGTGATACTATCCTTGGCCTGATGGTTCCCTGTCTGCCGGAGGCTTTGGCGGTGTCAAGATCGAGTTCTGTGACGGTACCGGCTACAACCGCCAATATTGGCCCTGGCTTTGACTGTTTGGGGGCGGCGCTCACGCTGTATAACCGCTTCCACTTCACGATCCTTGACCAGGCTCCAGGAGTAGTCACGATCGATGTGCGGGGCCTAGAGGCCAACCGGGTCGTCACCGATGGCTCCAATCTCGCCTATCAAGCCTTTGCCAGCTACTTCCACAGGCGAGGACTTTCGGTGCCAGCGGTGGCGATCGCCATCGATCTGGCCGTGCCTCTGGCCCGCGGCCTGGGGAGCTCGTCCACCGCCATTGTTGGGGGGTTGTTGGGGGCCAATGCCCTCAGCGATCGCCCCCTCGATCAAGCGGCGCTGGTGGATATGGCCATTGCCATCGAGGGCCACCCCGACAACGTGGTTCCGGCCCTGGTGGGGGGCTGCCAGTTGGCCGTGGCCGACGCCGATGGCACCTCCACCCTGTGCCCGATCCCCTGGCATAGCGACATCACTCCGGTCGTCGCCATTCCAGACTTTGAGCTTTCTACAGCGGCGGCTCGCCAGGTGTTGCCCGCCACCTACAGCCGTGCCGACGCCATTTTTAACACGGCCCACCTGGGGCTGCTGCTGCGGGGGCTAGAGAGCGGTCGGGGCGACTGGCTGCGGGTGGCCATGGGCGATCGCATCCACCAGCCCTACCGCCAAACCTTGATCCCTGGCTACGAAGCGGTTGCCCAAGCCGCGATCGAAGCGGGTGCCTATGGCCTAGTCATTAGCGGTGCTGGCCCCACCCTGCTAGCCCTGGCTCCGTCCCAGGGGGCCACTCAGGTGTGTCAGGCCATGGCTAACGCCTGGCAAAGCAAGGGGCAATCGGTCATTGCTCAGGTACTGGCTCTAGAAACCCAAGGGGCACAGGTTTCCCCGCTGGCTGAGGGCTAGAGAGCCCCTGCCTGCCACCGATCTAGCAGATAGGATCCAGCAAAGGCCTAGAGCACCGGTACAGTCTCCGGCGCAGCCGCCCCAAAGCTTAAGATTTCGAGGTATTGAGATATATAAATGTGAGCACTTAATTCAATTCATGGGTTCACTAAAAATGCCTCAAACGCTTACATAGCCTTCGTATCAGGGCTCTGGATATCAATATTTTGAAATTTATTCTAAAAAATACTTATCAAATGTTTATTAAGTTTCCTATACTGAGGCCAGGCGCAAGATAGGTATATCTCCCTATCAATCTTGTAGTCCGGTTGTTTCTCTGTCGTATCCTTCTGGGCCACGACTCGCTCGCTGAAGTCCTCCGACCTCCTCGCCTAGGGTAGGCCGCCGCGAACAGCATTAGGTACGCCATCTTTCTGAGATGGATTAGCCAAGGGTGTGTGTCCGCCTCAAGTCAGGCACTAAAACCGGAACCTGAATGCGCTGGCTGTTTTGTCATACTACTTACCCGAAGTGTCATGCTAACCGAGCAATTTCCGTGGCTAACGACCCTAGTGGTGCTGCCTTTACTGGCGATTCTGCCCATACCATGGCTGCCCAACCGCAATGGGCAAACCCTGCGCTGGTACGCGCTGGGGGTTGGATTCATCGAGTTTTCTCTAATTATTTATACTTTTGTAAACTTTTATAGTCTTGACCAGTCGGGGCTCCAGCTGGTTGAGCGTTACAACTGGGTACCCCAGGTCGGCCTTACCTGGTCTCTCGCTGCCGACGGTTTGGCTATGCCCCTGGTGGTGCTAAGCGGTCTGGTCACCACCCTGGCTATCCTGGCTTCTTGGAATATCACCCGTCGCCCTCGCCTTTATTTCAGTCTGCTGCTGGTCATGTACAGCGCTCAGGTTGGTGTGTTTTTGGCCCAAGACCTGATTATGTTCTTCTTTATGTGGGAATTGGAGCTGGTGCCGGTGTACCTGCTGATTTCCATCTGGGGCGGGAAGCAACGCCTTTACGCCGCTACTAAATTCATTCTTTACACTGCCATTGGCTCTATTTTCATTCTGGTGGCGGCTCTGGCCATGGCGTTCTATGGCGACACCGTGACGTTTAATTTGACGGAGCTAGCTCAGAAAGACTACAGCCTCACCTTCCAACTCTGGGTCTATGCTGCTTTCTTGGTGGCCTTTGCGGTTAAGCTCCCGATCTTCCCCCTGCACACCTGGTTACCCGATGCCCACAGCGAAGCTCCGGCTGCTGTATCGATGATTTTGGCTGGGGTATTGCTCAAGATGGCGGGCTATGGCTTGATCCGTATGAACATTGAGATGCTGCCCGATGCCCATCTCTACTTCGCGCCGGTACTCGCCGTTTTGGGCGTGGTGAATGTGATCTACGCCTCCATGACCGCCTTTGCCCAAGACAATCTGAAGCGCCGCATGGCCTACTCCTCAGTTGCCCACATGGGGTTTGTGCTGATTGGCTGTGCTTCCTTCACGACCCTGGGTATGAGTGGTGCTATGTTGCAGATGATCTCCCATGGTCTCATTGCGGCGACCATGTTCTTCCTCTCTGGGGTTACCTACGAGCGCACCCACACCCTCGATATGGATGAAATGGGCGGGATGGCTCGCAAGATGCCGACCACCTTTGCCTTCTTCACGGCTGCGTCCATGGCGTCTTTGGCCCTGCCCGGCATGAGCGGTTTTGTCAGCGAAATCGCGGTGTTCCTGGGCCTAGCGACCAGTGATGCCTACAGCACCACCTTCAAGACGGCCATCATAGTGCTCTCCGCTGCTGGCGTGGTACTGTCACCCATTTATCTGCTTTCCATGCTGCGTCGCATTTTCTACGGTGACGCTGGTCAAGTTGTGGCTAAGGTGTCTGGCATTCTAGATATTCGCCCCCGTGAAGCCTTTGTAGCCGCTTGTTTGCTGGTGCCCATTATTGGCATCGGTCTATATCCCAAACTAGCGACTCAGGTCTACGACGTGAAAACTGTCGAGGTTGCGAGCCGGGTGCAAAATACTCTGCTGGCAGCAGAACACCCCTCCCCGCTCTACGCTCACATTTTGGTTGCCCCCAGGGTGACAGTGGCCGAATTGCCCACCGCTGGGTTGACTCAAATCGACTAGGTTCAAATCGCCTGGGCTCTAGTCGCCTGGGCCAAAGGCCATGGCTTGATCTGCTATACATTGCACCCTGGCTTAACCGTCGGGGTGCAATGGTCTTTAAAAGACAATTTTGATACTGGCCGCGGGCACCCTTAAGGGCAGGCAGAAAACGTCACACTAGTTAATAAGGCTGAGGATGATCGACTGGCAGGGGATATAGCCTGCTGCTGCTCGAGCCCGAAGCCCATCTAGCTTGGGACACCTAGCCCCAATGACCCGTCCACAGATATCGGTGCAGGTTTTCTCTGCGAAAGTTATGGCTCAACAACACCAGTGTCCTCACTGCAACAATCAAACTTTGCTGCGCATTGGGGTGCGGGGCATTCGTCGCTGCTCCCGCTGTAAAACCTATGTAGACGTTCGCCCCCGCCACTGGCTGAAGCGTTTAATCAACGATTTGGCTGCCTAGTTCAGGGGATGCTTGAAACGGGAAACCCCTGGCGATGCTGGCCCTAGGGCTACCACAGATACCTGAGGTACGAGCTACCTGGACTCGCTTTTGCAGAATAAGGGTGGACTTTCCCTGGCTTTTCAGACACCCTCTTAAACAGGATCAGCGAGAATGGGACTGTCCTGGTATGTAAAACCCCTATGTCTGGAAAGTTTTTTCATCGACCCGGCCCCGAACTCGCCGATCGCGTTCCCCCCGGTCAGCATTTGGCCAAGGGATTTCCGGTACTGACCTATGGGGATACGCCCCAGGTTATTCAGGCTGACTGGTCGCTGACCATTACCGGGTTGGCTGAGGCTAGAACCTTGACCTGGGACGACATGATGGCTCTACCGCAGACCGACTTTACCGCTGACTTTCACTGTGTCACGACCTGGTCAAAGCTGGATGTCGTCTGGCGTGGGGTTGCCGTCACCGATGTGATGGCGCAGCTGACGGTAGCTCCCGAGGCCATTCACGTGATGCTGCACTGCTATGGCGGCTACACGACCAACCTGGCCCTAGAAGACCTGGTTCGACCCGAAAACTTTTTCGCCCACACTCTATTTGGGGAGCCGTTACCCTCAGAGCATGGTGGCCCCATGCGGCTGGTCGTTCCCCATCTCTATGCCTGGAAAAGCGCTAAATGGATGAGTGGGATTGAGTTTTTAGCGGCCCCCGCCCTGGGGTTTTGGGAACGCAATGGCTACCACCACCGAGGCGAGCCCTGGGCCGAAGAGCGCTATGGCTAGGCCGTGGCGATGGGGGCTTAGCGGTTGCCGTAGCGGCCCCAGCTTAAAAACGCTGTAACCACGTACAGGACAATGGCCGACCCAATCACAGAGGGTACCACCGGTACCCCCTGGATGCCCCAGGTCAGCCAGGGCAGGGTCAATGTGTACTGCTGTAGGAGTGAGTTCACCACCCACTGGCCAAGCAATACCCCAATCAGGCCGATGAGCACCAGCCCAAAGAGTTTGCCGGGCACCTGGCGAGGCACCAGGATATTGGCGATAAAGGCGCAGGTGAGGGCAATGAGCAGTTGTACTAGCAGGTTGAGCAGGTCATCCATTTTTGGCCCCTTGCGGTGAGTTTCTTGCCCCAGATTGACGGCAAGCTGGGGATGGGGAGAAGATTGATACCCTGACTGTACCCAGCTTGCTCTGACCTAAGGACAGGTCAGAGCATAAGCAATAGGTTAAATCCACCCCTGGACTGCAGACTGGTAGACGGCCTGATAGCGATTTTTGGCTCGCAACTTAGCGAGGCTATTGTTAATGTGAAATTTTACTGTACTTTCGCTGATGTAGAGACGGTGGGCGATGTCGCGATCGCGCAACCCCTGGGCCAGCAGTGTCATAATTTCTCGCTCTCGCTCGGATGGGCGGGGCAAGCCTGCGACTAAGGGTAACGACTCAATCGGCTGGCCCTGGCTCACCCGTTCTACCCATTGGCGCAGTTGGGAAGCGTCTATCGTCCCATCGATCACAGCCCTGGCCTGGGGCGGGATGGGTCGGGCGGTGTTGCCCCGTACCCAGATCACCTGGGAGGCCGTCTGAGCTACAGTTTCGCTGTCGGTAACCACGACGGCCGCTGGGTCAAGGGGGTCGCACACCATGAGATGGGCTTGGTAGGCTAGGCAGGTCAGGGCTACCTGGACCAGAGGTGCCTCACACTGAAGGCTAATTTTCCCCCCCCATGGGCCGCCGCTGTAGGGAATGTGCAGCGTGACTTGTACCATCTGCGGCTGGGGCCCCGGTTCGGTGCGCAGGCTACCCCCCAGACAGGTGGCGACAAACCTGAGGTGGTGGCAGTGCGATCGCCACTGGGCCACCGGATCGTTGTCGCGATCGCCGGGGGGGATGGCCACAATGGCTTCCAGCATGACCGCCGCTGCTCCGTAGATCAGCCTGGCGTAGTCGCAATCAAATTCGTCTAGAAGCTCGGCCAACCGCAAAAAACCATGGCTCACAGAGGCTGGTAGGGGGGTCTCGGTGCCTACCAGAGCCATGGTGGTGGTGGTGAAAATGGTAGCGAGCTGATCGGACAAGGGCGATCGCTGGGTTTGTCTAGAGGGTATCCAGGCCGATTGCCCCAGGGTTTCTGCGTGCAGGGCCGCATCTAGGGCAATGGTGGCTGTCATGCACAGCACCTGTAGCACCGCCAAAAATTCTTCGGCCATGGGGCTGTGGCTAAAGGTAGCGAGTACTCCAACGACGCGATCGCCGGTCACCAGGGGATAGCCCGCAAATCCCTGGATGTTGTTGGCGATCGCCCAGTCGCGGTCTTTGACCCAGGCTTCTTCGGCCAGACGATTGCTGAGAAACGGCACGCGGTTTTGGGCAATTTTGCCGACCTTGTAGGCCCCCATGGGAACCCGAGCAAAGGATCCATTGGTGTGGGTATAGAGCCCTGCGGAGGCCACGAGCCGCAGGGCCGTTTGATCGGGCTCGACCACCCAGATGCGGGCCAAGGCACAGCCAAACTGATCGACTAGCCCGTCGGTGACGTAGCGGGCAATGGTGTCGACCTCGAGCCCCCCGGACAGCCGCTGGGCAATTTTGTTGACCCGCTGCAAATCGAGCAGCAGCCGGGTCGGGCTGGGTAAGTCAACGCTAGGGTTATCCACGCCTGGGGCGGCCGTATTCACCAGTGCTCCTGCCAGTATGCTTATCTACAGGTTGAAGTGAACGTGATCAATACTCTGTATCGGTCAACACTCCCCACGACCTTTGTGCCCCATGGTTCAGTCGCCAACGGGACGCCATGCACCCATGGGCAGAGGGCAACGGGTCAGTGGGTGTTCTCAATACTGATCTGCTTGGCTGGCAAGTTCCTAGGCGGGCTGCCCTCGGGCCAACTCGCTGCAATACTGACCCGATTGTCAAGCTATAGTAAACTTTTTGACTAAGCTTGGGTCAAGACTCAGTATTTCTTGCTAGAACATGATGAGAGCATGAATTTTGTCAAACTTTGGCGAACGTTGACTTTGGCCCGCGAGTTGCCCGGACTGTGCATCTGCCTCTCGTAGTTAGTTAAAGCCCCCGTTTGGAGAAGCAGATGAAGGAGAAATCTATCGGTATCGGCCTGGTGGCTGGTGCTGCTTTGACTCTGGGTATTGGTTGGGCCGACTCTGCCCAGGCATTCTCGCTGGATAGCTCTGTTACGGTAACCAACACTATCCGAAACGTTAACACTCAAGTAGAAACTGTATTCAGGACACCCCAAACTAAAACTGTAGGTTCAGGTTTAGAGCTGCAACAATTTGGCGGTATTTGGAATATTAATCTTGACGAAAACTCTATTCTATTCAGTCTTAACTCTGAGATTCGTCAGGTCATCTCTGGGGATGATATCTACCGTTTCAAGGCACTTGACTTTGGTGGCTTAGGGCAAAGCTCGGTAACGGATTTCAACGTGACTTACCTGGGTAAGGTTTCTTTCTTCAAAAACCCTAGTTTTGATGTTAAGAACGGCAACCTCCTTGAGGTGATATTCCCCTTAGGGTTTGCTGCGAATCCGGACCTCCGCTCTATTCCGGACGGGGATTTGGCGTTTCGCGTTGACCTGACGGTCACACCGCCTGACCCGGTACCTACCCCGGTACCTACGCCAGCGTTGCTGCCGGGCTTAGTGGGTATGGGTCTAGCGGCG
>JAIXUR010000464.1 GCA_027483425.1 Cyanobacteriota bacterium
GTCAAAAGCAAGCTCACCCAGGCCGATGTCGATGAGCATCTAGAGCGCCTGGGCAAATTCAAACGGCTAATGCCCCGCTATGGGGATGTGCGAGCGATGGGAGCCGTCGCTGCGATGGTTGTCCCCGACGAGGTGGCTCGCTATGCCTACCGCCAGGGGCTGTTTGTGCTGGCCCAGTCGGGCGACAGCGTGGTCATCCTCAACGATGCCCAGTTTCAACCCCAGGGTTGGTAGCGATCGCAGGCCAGGAGATTGCCAGCCAAAAAGATAACCCGTCAGGGGCGCAGGCTCTACGCCCCTAACGGGAAGCAAAATGCTTGGGTATTGTCGTGGCCAGCATGATGGCTAAAAACCCGGTTTCTTCGTCGCTGCGCTAACGATATGACTTGCATTCTGGCCGAGAAACCGGGTTTCTGTGCCGACGTTCTAGAGCTTGGTGTGGCTACCGTCGCAGAAGGGAGCGTTTTGGGTGTATTTGCAGGCACATAGGGCCACCTGCTTTTTCTCCTCCAGGGTGAACGCCAGGGGGGTAAACTCAGTACCCTGGTGGGCCCCGTTGCAGAAGGGCTGGTTGGTCGACTGGCCGCAGGTGCACCAGTAGTAGGTGCCAGCCTCCAGTTCCATGACCACGGGCTTAGTATCGGCAATGACGGGTTCAGCCATCGGTTTTTCCTCTCTTTAGTAGTGGGTGTGAATCATTGGGCGTGATCTGGACATCCCGCCGGGGTAGAAGGGTTCTCTACCTCCGGCAAGCTTGCTAGGCGGCCATGTCAAACAGCAGCACCTCAGCCTCATTGGCCGCCCCAGTCAGGGTGAGGCGATCGAGGTCGCCCCCGGCGGATGCCTCAATGGCGGCCCCATCTCCGGCGGTGAGGGCTTGGCCGTTGAGGGCGATCGCCCCCCTGGCCACCTGCACCCAGGCGACTCGGCCCGGTGCTAGGACATGGTCTACGGTATCGCCCTCGGCCAGGGTGGTGGCATAGAGACTGATATCTTGATGAATGGTGACCGAGCCATCGCGGCCATCGCGGGAGCCCACCAGGCGCAGCTGCCCCTGCTTGTCTGCCGGATCAATATAGATTTGCTCATAGCCGGGGTCAATGCCCTGGGTCTCCGGCACAATCCAGATTTGCAGCAGGTGAACCGGGGCGGTGTCAGAGGCATTAAATTCGCTGTGGCGAATGCCCGTGCCCGCCGACATGCGCTGGACATCGCCGGGGCGAATGATCGAGCCGGTGCCCAGGCTGTCTTTGTGCTCCAGCGCCCCCTCCAGCACGTAGGTGACAATCTCCATGTCGCGGTGGCCATGGGTGTCAAAGCCCCGGCTGGGGGTGACCTTGTCTTCGTTGATCACCCGCAGGCTGGCAAAGCCCATGTGGTTGGGGTCGTAGTAGTTGCCAAAGGAAAAGCTATGGCGAGTATCGAGCCAGCCAAAGTTAGCGGCACCGCGATCGCTAGCAGGACGAATCGTAATCATGGTTGACACCTCCAATGTCAATGGATTGGAAACATCCGAATACATTCACGATATACTGAATCCCATTAATAGACAATACCTAGTTTTATTGACAGATTGTCGCCAAAAAATGGACAAACTTGAAAGCATGCGCGCCTTTACCCAGGTGGTCGAAGCCGGTGGGTTCGCCGCCGCCGCCCGGCAGATGGGCCTCTCGCGATCGGCGGTGAACAAGCTGGTGATCAACCTCGAAGAGCACCTGCAAACCCAGCTCTTGCACCGCACCACCCGCCAGGTCTCCCCGACCGACGCGGGGCGGGCCTACTACGATCGCTGCCTCGCCATCCTCGCCGATTTAGAAGCCGCCGAACTGTCGCTCACCCGCCTGCACCAGGAGCCCCGTGGCAGCCTGCGCATTAACGCACCGATGACCTTTGGCACCCTGCACCTGGCCCCGCTGCTGGTGGAGTTTATGGCCCTGTACCCCGACCTGCACGTGGAGCTGGTGCTCAACGATCGCCGCATCGACCCCATCGAAGAAGGCTTCGACATCACCGTGCGGATTGCAGCCCAGCCCCCCGGTGCGGGGCTGATTGCCCATGTGCTCGCGGCCTGCCCCCTGGTGGTCTGTGCCGCCCCCGCCTACCTGCAACGCCAGGGCCTGCCTACCCACCCCAGCGACCTCAAGCACCACGCCTGCCTCCACTACGGCCACCGCGCCCAAGACAACAGCTGGACCCTAGGCACCGCGCCATCCCACACCGTTACCATCCATGGCCCCCTGTGCTGCAACAACGGCGAAGTGCTGCGGGCGGCGGCGCTGGCGGGTCTGGGCATTGCCATGCTGCCAGAATTTATCGTGGCGGCGGATTTGCAGCAAGACCACCTGCGTCCGATCCTGGCGGACTACCCGCCCCTGGGCATCACTATCTATGCGCTCTACCCGGTGAATCGTCACCTGTCGGCCAAGGTGACTCGCCTGGTCGAGTTCTTGGCCCAAAAAATCTAGCGCTTGGGCAAATCAAAGAATTAGGGATCGCGTAGATACTGTGTTGGCTCCGCAGCACTCTTGACGCGGCGGAGCCAACACAGTATCTACAAATTTAGGCTTGACAGACCCCTAGGTCATCCAGTCTGCTTTAGCAGACTTTAGCTGTGAGCCAGGGAGTTTATTCCTGGTGCTTTGGGCCGTAGTCCCCCATATCAAGGCCATTTCAGGAATTGCAGCGAGTGGATCAGCCACCTTAACAAGGGTAGGGGCATAACCTAGGCCCTGACCCGCTCTGCTACCGAAATAGGGGCAGGTAGGCTCAGGGGTTGCCCCTTAGGTCTACCCCTACATGTGGCGGTAGTAATTTCTATCTTTCCCAAAAATCACTAGATGTAGGCCGATAGATCCGCTACCCTGAGGGGGCAGCTTGGATGTCCTGGGCAAGGTTGTGCTGGCAACTGGGGTCATCAAGGCAGTAAAATTGTACTAATAGAGCCGCTGTACCATGTCCTTTGTCGGTCTTCATATCCACAGTGCCTACAGCCTGCTCGACGGGGCCAGTCAGCTGCCCCAACTGGTGGAGCGGGCGAAGGAGCTGGACATGCCCGCGATCGCCCTCACCGATCACGGGGTCATGTATGGTGCGATCGAGCTGATCAAGGTTTGCAAAGGGGCTGGGATCAAGCCGATCATCGGCAATGAGATGTATCTGATCAACGGCGACATTGCCCAGCAGCAGCGCCGCCCCCGCTACCACCAGGTGGTGCTGGCCAAAAATACCCAGGGCTACAAAAACCTGGTTAAGCTCACCACCATTTCCCACCTACAGGGGGTGCAGGGCAAGGGCATTTTCTCCCGCCCCTGCATTAACAAAGATCTCCTAGAGCAGTACCACGAGGGGCTGATGGTCACCAGCGCCTGCCTGGGGGGTGAGGTGCCCCAGGCGATCTTGCAGAAGCGTCCTGACGTGGCCCGCCGGGTGGCCCAGTGGTATAAGGATCTCTTTGGCGAAGACTACTACCTCGAAATTCAGGATCACGGCTCCCCCGAAGACCGGATCGTGAACGTGGAGATTCTCAAGATCGCCCGGGAGATGGATATCAAGGTGATCTGCACCAACGACTCCCACTACATTTCCTGTAATGACGTGGAGGCCCACGACGCGCTGCTGTGCATCCAAACCGGCAAGCTGCTGACCGAAGACAAGCGCCTGCGCTACAGCGGCACCGAGTATCTGAAGTCGGCGGACGAGATGCGCCAACTCTTTCGCGACCACCTGTCTGAGGCGGTGATCGAAGAATCCATTGTCAATACCCTAGAGGTGGCGGACAAGGTCGAGGACTACACCGGTATTTTGGGCCAGTCCCGCATTCCCGACTTTCCTATTCCTGAGGCCTTCGCCGATGCTGGGGCCTACATGGGCCACGTGGCGCGGGAGGGATTGGTCAAGCGGATGAAAGCGGCCAGCTATGGCGAGATTAGCCAGGAGTACCGCGATCGCCTCGAGTACGAGATCGAAATGATGATTCAGATGGGGTTCCCCACCTACTTTTTGGTGGTGTGGGACTACATCCGCTTTGCCCGCGACAACAACATCCCGGTGGGGCCGGGGCGGGGCTCGGCGGCGGGGTCGCTGGTGGCCTACGCCATGGAAATTACCAATATCGACCCGATCCACCATGGCCTGCTGTTCGAGCGCTTTCTCAACCCCGAACGCAAGTCAATGCCCGATATTGACACCGACTTCTGCATCGACCGCCGGGACGAGGTGATCAAATACGTCACCCACCTCTACGGCGAGGAGCGGGTGGCCCAGATCATCACCTTCAACCGCATGACCTCTAAGGCGGTGCTTAAGGACGTGGCTCGGGTACTAGATATTCCCTACGCCGAGTCGGATCGGATGGCGAAGCTGATTCCGGTGGCGCGGGGCAAGCCCACCAAGCTCAAGGTGATGATCTCCGACGACACCCCGGCCCCGGAGTTCAAAGAAAAGTACGACAACGATTCCCAGACCCGCCGCTGGATCGACATGGCCCTGCGCATTGAGGGCACCAACAAAACCTTCGGCATGCACGCCGCCGGAGTGGTGATCTCTAAGGATCCCCTGGATGAGATCGTGCCCCTACAGCGCAACAACGACGGCCAGGTGATCACCCAGTACTACATGGAAGACGTGGAAGCCCTGGGTCTGCTAAAAATGGACTTTTTAGGCCTGCGCAACCTGACCATGATCCAAAAAACCCTGGATCTGATCGAGGCCACCCACGGCATCAAAATCGACCCCGACGACCTACCCATGGATGACCCCGCCACCTACAAACTACTGGAGCGGGGCGATCTGGGCGGCGTGTTTCAGCTGGAGTCCTCTGGGATGCGGCAGATCGTGAAAGACCTCAAGCCCTCTGGCCTAGAAGATATTTCCTCGGTGCTGGCCCTCTACCGACCGGGCCCCCTGGATGCGGGGCTGATTCCCAAATTTATCAACCGCAAGCACGGGCGTGAAAAAATCGACTTTGCCGACAAAATTCTAGAGCCGATTCTCAGCGAGACCTACGGCATCATGGTCTACCAGGAGCAGATCATGAGAATTGCCCAGGATATGGGCGGCTACTCCCTCGGCCAGGCCGACCTGCTGCGGCGGGCCATGGGTAAGAAGAAAATGTCGGAAATGCTCATGCACCAGGGAAACTTTGTCGCCGGTGCCATGGAGAAGGGCGTGGCCAAACAGGTGGCCGAAGACCTCTGGGAGCAGATGGTGAAGTTTGCGGAATACTGCCTCAGTGCCGATACGGAACTGCTGACGCTGGAATACGGCCCCCTCACCATCGGCGAAATCGTGGCGAAGCGCATCCCCTGCCAGGTCTTCAGCGTGGATGAGCACGGCTATGTGTATACCCAGCCCGTGGCCCAGTGGCACCGTCGGGGCCACCAGGAGGTGTTTGAATACCACCTCGACGACGGCACCACGATTCGCGCCACCGCCGACCACCAATTTATGACCGAGACGGGGGAGATGATGGCGATCGACGAAATCTTTCAGCGCGGGCTAGACTTGAAACAGGTGGAGGCACCTTGGCCGAATGTGCTGCGGTGCGCTTGAGATGTATGAGCTTGAGTTTACGCAGGGTGCCATTGATGACTTACGATTTCTGAAAAAGCATGAGCAGCAGCAGGTGATTACTGGTATTGAAAGTCAGCTTCTGTACGAACCTGCTGTAGAAACGCGGAATCGCAAGCGGTTGCGCCCTAACAATGTCTCAGAGTGGGAACTGAGATTAGGTAAGTTTCGTGTTTTCTATGATGTCGAATCAGCCGTAAGGATCGTCA
>JAIXUR010000436.1 GCA_027483425.1 Cyanobacteriota bacterium
GCGACTACCATTGCTATCATTTGTGAAGCGACCGCAGCTGGTATAACAGCGCCTACCAAGGCTGCAATAACCGGTTTTAATGAAGCTGCCACCGCCACCACTCTCGCCTGCGCAACCAATTGGAAAAAGATGTAACTAGATTAGGCATAGCTTAAGTTAATAGTAGTTTTCTTTTCGTCTAGGGCTCAGTTACCAAAAAGGTAATTGAGCCTTATTTTTTATGAACGCCAGCGCCACCATGATAGAAGATAGAAATCTGATTTGTATTGTGCCAACGCTCCAGCGTTGACACCACCTCCCCAGATGCTCCTGCGTCTTCTAAATCCGGAACGCAGGAGCGCCACCGTGGGCATTCCACGCGGAGCGTAGGAACAATATCCAACCGTAGGGTGGATTAGGCGGCCCCAGATCCTACCCAGTAACCAATTGCCTGCCGCCCCGCCGTAACCTACCATCCACCCATCGCCAATAGCCCATCACCCCAACAGACGGCTATTTATCGTGTCAACGCTGGAGCGTTGACACCACCCCTGCGTCTTCTACGGCTGCTTCGATTTCGGCGGTAGGGCTGAGTAGATACCGTGTTTGGAGAACGATCCATCGATTTTGGAATCGATTTTGGATTCGTTCGCGCAGCGTGGCGGAGCCAAAATCGGCGAGCCGCTCGTTCTGCTTCCTCAAGTCTGCGTTGCTCCTCCTCAGCGCGGCGGTCTATTTCTCGATTTCGACGATCCCACGCTTCGCACGGGCTTCGCCCTACAACGCCGAAATTAACCAACGCCACCAGGAGGGCTGCCATGGTGAGGCGGTTGCTCCAGAGGCGGGCGTTAGCGAGGTAGCCGAGGAAGAGGAAGTCGGTTTCGTCATAGACCCTCAAAGATGCAATGCTGATTTTGCACTAACACATTGGCGTTGCTGGATACAGGTATGAATCGCAGATTCAAATCTGAAGTGCAATGTCCCTCGTAGGGGCAAACGGCCGTTTGCCCCTACCCACATTCATTCTTCAATTCAGCAACACCCACTACACGAGTTCGAGGGCAAAAAAGTCAGAGAAAACTTTCTCCCCCACGGCGTTGAGGCGAGTTTGCAGATCGTCCAAAAACTCGTGCAGACCCCGCTGGTTAATGTCGTCAATGGTGAGGTAGTCGAGCTCTGACCTCAGACGGCCCAGGGCGCGATCGCTGTCGGTGCGCCAGGTACCTGCTGGAGTACCCGAGATCTGATGCAGCGATCGCTCCGCCTCGATCAAACAAAACTGAATCGATCGCGGAAACTCCCGATTGAGAATCAAAAACTCCGTCACGCCACGGGGGGTAATGCGGTACTGGCTCTTGCGGTACATCTCGTAGGCGCTGGCCGACTTGAGTAGGGCAATCCACTGCAAGTCATCCAGGGGAGAGCCGACATCGGTGACCTCCGGCAGCAAAATGTAGTACTTCACATCCAGAATGCGCGCCGTTTTGTCAGCCCGCTCTAGCAGCCGCCCCAGCTGACCAAAGTGCCACCCCTCAGTGTGGGCCATGGTGGCATCCATCACCCCGGCGAACAGGTGGCTGGCCATTTTCACCTCCGGAAAGAAGGTGTGCAGTTCCGCCAGCAGCCCCACCTCGGCCGCTTCGTTCACCATCAGATAAAAGGCGTTCACCTGCTCCCACATTTCCGAGGAAATCACCTCCCGCACCGATCGGGCATTCTCCCGCGCCGATCGCAGGCAGGAGATGATCGAGTTGGGGTACTCGCGATCGAAGGTCAAAAATCGCAGAATATTGTCGGCGGTGGCTTCCCCATAGCGTTCGCGAAAAAGCTCTTGATCACCCGTGGTAATCACCAGCGGCTCCCACTGCTGCTCCATGCCTAAGGGGGCATCCAACAGCAAATTCAGGTTGACATCCACAAAACGCGCTACGTTTTCGGCCCGCTCGACGTAGCGGTTTAACCAGTAGATAGAGTTAGCAACGCGACTGAGCATGGGAGTACGGGGTGGATGGGTAGGTTGGGTGGGGAGGATAGACGTAGCGTGGGTCACCACCTCCCCCTAGGGCAAAGGCAAGCGATACGGCTGTGACCCACGAGCTGAAGCCAAAAGCATCTTATGCCCCGAGGGTAAATCCAAGCGATCCGGCTGTAACCCACGAGCTGAAGACAGAAGCATCTTATTCCATCAGCCAGTCAAAAAGCGCTGCGATCGTCAGGGAGAGATCGGTCGCAAACCTGGGCATTGGCAAAACCTCCGTAGGCTGATCAAAGACTTCAGTCTCTTGTTTAGGACGATAGACAAACACTGTCTGTTCGTCAGGATCAATTAGCCAGCCCATTTGGGTACCGTGCCGAAGGCAGTGGAGAATGTTTTTGGTGACTCGGGTTTGACTTTGCTCGGGGGAAAGAATTTCGATTGTCCAGTCAGGAGCGATCGCAAACGTATTCGAAATTTCGCCACTCTGATCGCGAGGAATCCGATTCCAGACCACCACAGCAATATCTGGAACAATCGTCATGGCCCTAGCCCTGAAGCTGAAGCGTGGCGTTGGGGTTGATCGAGTTCACCACCCAGGTGTCTTTGCTGCCGCCCCCCTGGGATGAATTCACCACCAGAGAGCCCCGCTTAAGGGCAACGCGGGTCAGGCCACCGGGGTTAACGTAGATATCCTGGCCGTAGAGAATGTAGGGCCTGAGATCCACATGGCAGCCCTCAAAGGTGTCGCCAATTAGGGTGGGTACCCGCGACAGACAGAGGGTGGGCTGGGCAATGTAGCCCCTGGGATTGGCGCGAATGCGATCGCCAAACTCAGCCCGCTGGTCGTCGGTGGCGTGGGGGCCCACCAGCATGCCATAGCCGCCGGAGGCGTTGGTGGCCTTGACCACCAGCTGATCTAGGTTGCCTAGCACGTGGGCCTGCTGGGTGGGGTCTTCGCACAGAAAGGTGGGCACGTTGGGAATGAGCTGGTCCTCATCCAGGTAGTAGCGAATCATCTGGGGCACGTAGGCGTAGACCAGCTTGTCGTCGGCCACGCCGGTGCCCAGGGCATTGGCGATCGCCACCCGTCCGGCCCGGTATACCTCCATTAGCCCCGGCACCCCCAGCAGCGAGTCGGGACGAAACGCCTGGGGATCGATAAAGTCATCGTCGATGCGGCGGTACATAACGTCTACCCGCTCCAGCCCCTTGGTGGTGCGCATTTTCAGATAGCCGTCTGACACCACCAGGTCACGGCCCTCCACCAGCTCAGCCCCAATCTGCTGGGCCAAAAAGGAATGCTCAAAGTAGGCCGAGTTGTAGATGCCAGGGGTGAGCACCGCCACCCGAGGATTGATCAGCGTATCAGGCACCAGGTTCAGCAGGGTCTCCAGCAACTGGCTAGCGTAGTCGTCCACCGCCGCAATGTCCATGGCCGCAAACAGGTGGGGGAAGGTGTTTTTCATCACCCGCCGGTTTTCGAGCACGTAGGAGACCCCCGAGGGGCAGCGCATGTTGTCTTCGAGCACGTACCAGGTACCGTCGCGATCGCGCACCAGGTCAGTGCCCGTAATGTGGCACCAAATATTGTTGGGCGGGTTGAGGCCCATACAGGGCTTCAAAAAGCCAGGGGCCGACTCCACCACATGGCGAGGAATCACCCCGTCATTGAGAATCTTTTGGTCATTGTAGACATCGTGGATAAAGCAGTTGATGGCATAGATGCGCTGCTTCAGCCCTTTTTCGAGCCACTCCCACTCGTGGCCCGGCACAATGCGGGGAATCACATCAAAGGGAAAGATCCGCTCAGTACCCTGGTTGTCGCTATAGACATTGAAGGTGACCCCGAGCTTAAACAGGGCATTCTGGGCGGCCTGCTGGCGCTGCTGTAGATCCACCAGCCTCAGGGCGTTGACCCGTTGCACCAGCAGATCGGCCTCAGGACGGGGTTGGCCCTGGCTGAGAAATAACTCATCAAAAAAATCGCCGGGGTCGTAGGCGTCAAATAGCACCGGGGGTCTCCTAAAACGATTCAGGGTTCGGGGGCGTCTCTGGGATTCCCTCAGCCTAGTCAGTCGGCCCAGCGCAGCCCAGCGCTGAGGCGGAGATTAGTGTTTCCCAAGGGTTTCGAAAAACGCGGTAGCTCTAACCAATACCGGGGTAGGCGGGCGACAAGCTGTAGCGCTGAATACGATTTCATGGAAATGACCGGACAGAACGGCCCAGCCATGATAGAGCCTGCGCTCAAATAGAATCGCCAGTAGGGCCCTAGAACTGAGCCCTACTGGCGACAGATTGCATGGGCTGAGGCCCCCCCTGACCAACCACAACGACAACAGGGCAATGCCCTAAGCCAGATGGAAAGCGGATCCTAAGCCAGCGCCAATCTCCGCCGGGGAGAGCTTGCCATCCTGGTCAAGGTCAAGGGCATCA
>JAIXUR010000323.1 GCA_027483425.1 Cyanobacteriota bacterium
CGGGGCCGGGTCTGAGCTATCCGAGGCCGTTAAGGGATGGGCCTGACCCGGTAAGTCGGTCGGCGACTCGAGGCTCTGTTCGCTAATATTATGGGTGTCCTGGCTCTGGGTGTCCTGGCTCTGGGCATCCTGGGCATAGCTTGGCTGGGGTACTTGCAGAAAAATACCCAGTAAGGCGGCCGTCAAGCTACCTAAAATTCGATATGTCATCAAAATTTAAGGGGCTGGTATAGGATTTCTAAATAAAATCGTTACTTCCAGGAACCTTTATCAAAATGGCGTGGGAGCGATACCAAAGATACATCTTCGGGGCTATGTTTATCAAACCTTGACAAAACGGCCTGCAATGCAGGGCCTGGGTTAAGGAACTGTATCGATAGCGTGGGGTCAGGCGCGCTGGGTCAAAATATCCAGGAACCACTGCTCAAATCGCTTCCCCATGGCCGCCAGGGAGTACTGATCTTCGGCCTGTTGCCGACAGGCCCGGCGATCGAGCAGAGGAATTCGAGCGATCGCATCGACCAGCCCGTCAACACTGTCGGGCTCCACCAGCCAGCCGGTTTTGCCCTCGATGATGATCTCCGTTGGCCCCCCCCGCCGGTAGGAAATGACCGGCACGCCGCAGGCGAGGGCTTCGATGGCGACAATGCCAAAGGCCTCCACCCAGCGGTGGGACATCAGCAGCGCCTGGCATGGGCCGATCATGGCCTGGAGCTGATCGGTGGGCTGAAACCCCAGGTAGTCCATGGGCGGGTTGGGGTAGCGATCGTGGATCATCTCCCAGTAGGGGTAGTCTTCAATTTTGCCCAGCACTCGCAGGGTGTACTGGCTTTGAATAGCAGCCGACACGGCATCTTCTAGCCCCTTTTCGGGGGAAATGCGCCCCATCCAGCCCAGCCAGGGGCCGGGGGTATCGCAAAAGCTGTAGCGGGAAATATCGAGGCCACAGCCTAAAATGCGGCAGTCTTTGCCAAAGGTGAAGGTATTGGCCTGGGCGCGGGTATGCATGGCCGTCGTACCGGGATACCGCTCCACCACCTCACCAATGGCGGCATCCATGGCATCGGTTAATGACCCCATGCTGACCAAATGGGCAATGGGCTGGTTAAAACAGGGGGTGAGATAAAACGACAGCCAGTCGTAGGTGAAATTGACAATCAGATCGTACTGGTCGCGGGCGTGCCAGGCGTAGTGCCACATATTGGCCAGCACCGATCGCCCCGGCAACGTCACCCCGGCATCCCGAGGCTGATGGTGGGCGGCCGGTTGCAGGGCTCCCGCCACCTGCACCACGGCTACTCCATCCACCACAGAGCCCTCGGGGGCCACAATCGTGACCCGATGGCCCCACTGCTGCAGGACGGTGGCCAGGTTGGGCACCATCTGCTCCACCCCGCCCCCCTGGCCCGAGCCCAGCGGCCCGACGGGGGTCGACAGAAATAACAGTCTCAAGGTCATAGGGTAAGGGGCTCGGGCTCCGAGACCTGGGCGAAGAGAGCATCGACGGCGATCACCGCCTCTGGGCAAAACCGTTTGGCCAACTTCTTGAATCGACCACTCGACACCTTGCCGCCCCAGCAGTGGAGCATGGCGATCGCTTCTCCCTTCTTTATTAAAGGCTCTGCGTCTCGAGGCGACAGGTTGTAGCGATTGGGAAGTTGAATGACTGAGGTTTGAGTAACGTCAATGGCTCTGGCCAAGGCCAATTGATCCTGCTGCCCAAACCGTTGCCACTCCCGATGCCATTGGGAAAAGAGGTCATCGGTAGCCGTTGTCCGTCGCCACAGCATCACCCCACTGTTGAAGTGCCGGGTCGTGGGCGACAATCGCTCGAGGGTAAAGGCCACTTCCTCCGGGGCAACGTGATCGCAACGCCCGATCTCTGCCATGCGATCCGCCGCCATGGCCATATCGCCCTGCTCAAGGTAGGGCCAGAGGCTCGACAGATAGCCAATCGGCAGAATGTCGGCATCTAGAAAGAGGGTTTCATCGTAGGGGCTGTAGGCATTAATTTGGGTTTTCAGCCATCGCGATAGGCCTAGACTAGGGATAGCCGTCGACTGCCCCAAACAGCGGGGGGTAATGCCATACCGCTCTAGGGGCAGGTGGTTTAAGCCGGGCAAATTAGAGATGACAATGATCGGGATTTGCGCATCTTGGGCCCGTAGGGCAACGGCGCTAATTAAGGCTGCCTCGAGATAGCTTGGATGATTGACAGCGAGATAAATAACGCCTCTATCGACCATGGTGATACGTTTTAAGCTCCCTTGATTTGGCTACCCTAGGGGTCTCAATCACGCTTTGGCATGGGTTGAGACGTCGCCTGGGTATCTCACTCTATACCGCGAAAGGGGGCTCAGGTAGGTAAAGCCTGGGTTATGGCGAGGGCGCATCGTTTTGTAACTAGGCGTCCCGCCTGTCCTATGGGGACAGGCGGGACGCCTAGGGAATCTGGTTGGGCAAATCTAGGTGATGCGGGTGTCTGCGGCGACGGCCCGGCGGCCCTAGATAAACTTACTGTGGTGCAGTAGACCGGCAAAAAAGTCCAGCGCTAGGCGGGTTTTTGGCTCCTGCTTACCGCCGATATCAATGCCCTGCTGGGTCAAAAATTGATTGAACGCTGTCCAAATCAGGGGGGCGCGATCGCAATCGACCTTGGTCGATACTTCTAACACTTCTTTCTTCTCGTGCAAGACATCGTCAGGGCTCTCGAGTTGCCAATACTCCAAGCAAATCTCTCCCTCAAAGCCTGGGAAAGTCGTCTTCCACCGCTAGGCCTCAATGGGGCCTAGCACCTTTAGCGTTTTAAAATCAATGTCAGTATTGATCGCTTCTTTTAAGAAGCGCTCTTGGTCCTTAGAAAAAAGCTTATCAACTGACTCCTTCCCGGCCTTTACGCGCTCGATAATGCCTTCCTCTTGCTCGACGGTAAAGGACGCCGAGCGAATTAATTTATCACTTACCCAGTCCCCCTCCGTCTTAAACTCTCCCTTGGCGGCGCGCCATTCGGCAAAGGTCCAGCTGGGCTCGACCCGCCGGAGCTTGACGGTGCTATCGTCTTCCTTCTGGTCTTTGCTACGGGCCCTGAGAATGACCTGATGGGTGTTGAACAGCGCTAGATCGGCTGTGTCAAAGAAATAGATCTGCGATCGCTGGGGAGTCAGATCCGTGGGTAATAGCTCGCGAATTTTAGCTTTTTGCGCGTCGCTAATGGTCATTTTGATTTCGACGGCGTCTAAGTTTTTGAAATCTTGTGGGGCAACGGCAGCAGACTGAGTCATGGGTTTACCTCAAAACTATCGGTCAGTAGAGTGGCGGGCTAACAGGTTGTTGCGGGGTTATTGCAGTAGCCGCCTGCACCGAATCAATTCTCTAGCGATCGCACTAATAGATGTCTGCCGCCAAAGAATAAAGCGCTCGGCCATGATCCATACAAAAGGGCTCCCGGCAAACGACCGGATGAGGAATGATCGGCCTAGCAATCACTCCTTTAACTACCCTTAACTATTCCTTAAAATACCCTACTGCTTTGCTAGCGCATTTCTAGCTTGACTTCATAATCCTAAATATGATCAGTCGTTAAAAATACGGTTCCAATCAGTTTTCATATCGACCACCACCCAGCCCCGCTGGGGGGCCTCGACGAGGGCTTGCTCTAGGCGGCCCATCGGCGACGTGTCGTAGGCAAATTCGCGATCGCCGTCGGTATGGCGCACAATCAGCCCCAGGCTGGCCCCCGCCCCCGCCGTGGCCCACTGCAACATTTGCAGATCGCCATCGGAGTTGCCAAAGGCGGCGATCGGTCGGCGGCCAATGTAGTGCTGAATGGCGACAGGTTTACCCGCCTTGTCGTCAAAGAAATACAGCTCCGGCAGGCGCACAATGGTGGGCTGGCCATCGCGCAGCTCGAACTGGGTCTTGATGCTGCTGCCAATCACCTGCTCGGGGGGAATGCCGTAGACCTGCTCCGCCCAGGGGCGCATGAACTCAACCCCGCCGCCGGAGACAATAAAGGTCTTAAAGTCGTTGGCCCGCAGGTAGGCCAGCAGCTCTAGCATGGGCTGATACACCATCTCGGTGAAGGGCCGCTGGGTTTGGGGATGCTTAGCCGTGGCCAGCCAGGCTTGAACGATCGCCGTAAACTCGTCATGGGTCATGCCGGCGTGGGTGGCCATCACGAGGGCCATCAGGGCCTGTTCGCCCCCGGCCAAGGCCGCTTTGATGTCCCCCCTGAGCACCGAGGCAAAGGGTTCTTGGGCCTGCCACTCGGGGTGCTGGGGGGCCAGAGTGCGAATGCGATCGAAGACAAAGAACGCCTGCCCATACATCGGGTGCTCGCACCAGAGGGTGCCGTCGTTGTCGAAGGTGGCAATGCGATCGCCAGGGGGCACAAAGGTGGAGCTATGCTCTGCGGTCACCTGGGCCACAAAGTCGAGAATCGCGCCTTTGGCGAGGCCGTCGTTCCAGGAGGGCAGGGGGTCGGTCATGGGGCTATCGATGAGTGGGCGTGGGCGTGGGGTACTCGACGGTTTAGACCTCCGGGTTTTTGAAAAACCCGGAGGTCTCTTCAAAACCCGGAGGTCTGGATCGCGTGAGCCTAGTGGTTGCGGCTGCTGCCCGCTTCCTCTAGCTGGCGCATGACCGCGTCGAGGTTAAACGAGGCGGGCTTTTGCCGGGGCGGGAACTGCTGGAAAGCCGCCATTTGTTGCGCCACCGCCGCCTGCATGCCGTAGATCAGGTAGGCATGGGAGATCACCCAATCCCAGTAAGTATTCGAGTTTTCGTCGGCTCGCTCAAAGGGATCGCGGCGCAGGTTGAAGATCTTAGGGGCCCGCAGTTTTACAAAGGGCTCGAACCAGCATTGCAGGGTTTTGGCCCGCTGCTCCATCAAGACCGTCTTCCAGTCGCCCACCCGAATGGCCAGAATGTCGCCATCGTCGCTGATATAGAAGAAGAAGTTCCGAGGGCTTGCCTCCACTTCACCAGTTAGGTAGGGCAGCATGTTGAAGCCGTCGAGGTGTACCTTGTAGGTCATGTCGCCAATGGTGTGGCCCGTCAGCAGCTTTTCCTTCACCTCGGGCTCGCCCGCTGCGGCCAGTAGGGTCGGCAGAATGTCTTGGTGCGAGACAAGGCCATTCAGCACCGACCCGGCTGGAATCTTGCCCGGCCAGCGAAGAAACGCCGGGACGCGCCAGCCGCCTTCCCAGTTGGTGTTTTTTTCGCTGCGGAAGGGGGTGATGCCCGCATCGGGCCAGGTGTTGTAGTGAACGCCGTTGTCGGTAGAGTACATGACAATGGTGTCGTCGGCAATGCCCAATTCATCTAGCTTGTCGAGCATTTCGCCGATGTGCTCATCGTGGGCCACCATGGCATCGTTGTAGTCGCCCTGGCCGCTCTTGCCCTTGTGCTTGTCGGCCACGTGGGTGCGAAAGTGCATGGCCGTGGTGTTGTACCACACAAAGAAGGGCTGGTCTTTCTGGTGCGCCTCGTCGATGAAGGTCAGGGCGCGCTCCGTCACCTCGTCATCGATGGTTTCCATGCGCTTTTTGGTCAGCGGGCCGGTGTCTTCGACGGTCTGTCCGCCCTTGCCATCGGCCAGGCAGTGCAGCACGCCCCGAGGGCCAAACCGCTGTTTGAAGGCTGGGTCCTTGGGATAATCGGGGTCTTCGGGCTCTTCTTCGGCGTTGAGGTGGTAGAGGTTGCCAAAGAACTCGTCAAAGCCATGCAGGGTGGGCAAAAATTCATCCTTGTCGCCCAGGTGGTTTTTGCCAAACTGGCCGGTGGTGTAGCCCAGGGGCTTGAGCAGCTCGGCGATGGTGGGGTCTTCTTTTTGTAGACCCACATCGGCTCCCGGCATGCCCACCTTGGTCAAGCCGGTGCGAATGGGGTTTTGGCCACAGATAAAGGCGGCCCGGCCAGCGGTACAGCTCTGCTGGGCGTAGTAGTCGGTAAAGGCGACCCCTTCGTTGGCGACGCGATCGATGTTGGGGGTGCGATAGCCCATTTGGCCCCGGCTGTTGTAGCTGATGTTCCACCAGCCGACATCGTCGCCCCAGAGAATGAGAATGTTGGGTTTACCGTTAGGCATGGGTTTTCTCCTGTGAGTAAGGGTGGTCAGGCAGAGCGAACGTTGCTCTCATCGACAGACCCTAGGGAGCATAGCGCATTCCCCCAGGGCGAGACTGGAAACCGCGCCAAGGGCACTATAATCATCCTACCTAGGGGTGAGCATCCAAAAATTCCAACCTCCTAGCCATTCACACAATGTAATTCCAGGCTATCCGTCGCTAGGGGGCATGGGTTTGACCTCAGCCCCTGGGTATTTAACCGATGACAGTGCAGCTTTTGAGTTCGCCAACCCACGGGTCTAGCCCCCTAGCGCTGCCCAGCCCGAGCCTAGTCCATTGGTTTCAGGATGTGGATGCCTTTGGTCAGATGTTTTATCAGCAGGGGCTAGCCTTAACCCAGCTCGACACCGGGCGCTTCGAGGGCTCTGTGATCAAACTTCAGATCGAAGATCTGCAACTGCTGCGCCTGACCGCCAACGCTAGTCTCTACACCCTCGGCCCCAAGCCACCGGATACATTCACCTTTAGCCTCAGTTTGGCCGAGCCCCAGGGCCCCTTCATTAGCCACAAACAGGCGCTGTCGCCCCAGGTCCTGTTTGGCTTTGACCCTAGCCGTGAGGTTAGTTTAATTACCCCAGAGCAGATGCAGATAGCGATTGTGCTGGTACCTCGGTATCGCCTCGATCGCTACCTGCACGATGTCGATCGCGACGACCTAGACGCCAAATTTTTTCAGCAAAACGCCGTTCAGCTGGACAACCAACGGCTGGGTGACCTGCGCGCCTACCTGAACCAAATTTTTTACCTGGCGGATACAAACCCGGATGTGTTGACTCGCTGGTCGATGACTAGCCCCCAAGGGCTATCACCCGCCCTGATTTTGGGCGACCTGCTGCCCCTACTGGTGAATAGCTTGAGCACCGACCCCCCGTGTTGTACCCAGGTCTTTAGCCGGGCAGCCATGGTGCAAGCGGCAGAAGCCTTTATGCAAGACAACCTCGATCGCCCCCTCACCCTAGAGGCCATTTGCCAATCGATCAAGACCAGCAAAAGCGCCCTCTCCTACGGGTTTCACGATATTTTTGGCCTCAGCCCCATGGCCTATCTCAAAACCGTGCGGCTCCATGGGGTGCGCCGGGCCTTGCGCACCAGCGACCCCACCCAGGCGACGGTACTGGGGATTGCTAACGACTACGGCTTTTGGCACATGGGGCATTTTGCCAAGGACTATCGGCGCATGTTTGGCGAGTCGCCGTCGGATACGTTGAGGGGAGAGGGGTGAAGGGTAGGGGGGAGAGTTCCCCATCGTTCCCACGCTCCGCGTGGGAATGCCCCCTGGCGCTCCAGCGCCCAGTCCGAGAATTAGAACATTAACATTAAAGAGATGGAGGTAGAAGCTCAATGCGAAGAAATTTCTCTAAACAACGACAACATCCAGGTAATCCGATGGACTCTGCTGCTCTTGCAGGAACCATTGTCGCAGGGGTTCTAGCAACCTCTACTCAGCAGGGACCCTGGGATCCATCCAGTGGCGCGATCGGGTTGACGCTCCTGATTGTTCTCCTGGCTTATGAATTGGAACGCCCCCGAAGAGGATTGCAGAATGTCGCTTTCGGTATGGTATGCTCCTTATCCGCGATCATGATTGTGGGCTTTATCACAGAGTTGTGGTTGTCAGGATTCAATTCTCAATACTGGGTCGAGTTAGAGCGAGTCAATCCGCCAGCTTCCCGTGTGAATCCTTGGTATGTCGGGGGCTGGTGGTGCGCGTTATCCGTTGTGTTTACTGGTGTCGGTATTCGCTATACAACGGTGAGGTCACAACTTAATGCGAATGAACAAGAAGAAACTGACCGTTAGGAACACAAGCTTAGTGGTGCAGAAAACTTTTTTGAGTCTCATGATGAGCGGCCCAGGCGGTCAAAATAGCCTCTGAAACCCATGGCCTTCGTTCGATCTCTTGAGAAATCCCAAATCTGCCGTTTCGGCAAGAATCCTTTATCCATAAGGGTTTCAGGAGTTTTCTGCACCACCAAGGGAACACAAGTATAGATGGGTTGCTCTTGCGAAATGTGCTTCTCTCGTCATCTGTAGTAGTCGCAGGTTAAAAGGGGAGCTGATCCTGTTGACAGACCGTTCCCTCAGGCGGCAGAGCGCTCGTTGTGAAATAGGCCGCCACGTAATCGTTCGCGCATTTACTGGGGTTCAGCAGAGCCGTATGCCCATAGCCCTCCACGGTCAGCAGACGAGCGCGAGATAGGGTACGAGCCATCGCAACCGCGTTTTCATAAGGCGTAGAGGGATCGACCGTATTTCCGATTACGAGAATCGGATT
The DNA here is from genome assembly GCA_027483425.1 of Cyanobacteriota bacterium. Lineage (GTDB taxonomy): Bacteria > Cyanobacteriota > Cyanobacteriia > Phormidesmidales > Phormidesmidaceae > Nodosilinea. The sequence goes on from JAIXUR010000323.1 coordinate 8,404, forward strand.
GGCAGTCGGACGATTCCACGGTCCAGCGTAGCTGTCTGCGGATTTCGCCGGCCACGTGGCACAGGGTGAGTCACCCCACGACAGAGCAGGACCCAAATGCCCCGCACGTTCAGACGAAATCGCTGCTAGCTGCGGATAGCGAGCTGGGTCTTGGGGATTGGGGGTATCTGCACAGGCGACTGCAAGCCCCCCCTGATCGGGCAATATGACCAGGGGTTTGCCAGGATTTTCTCGGGTAGCGGGAGGGGAATTCGATACTTTGTCCAACACCACCCCAAGATGGCTCCACCCTTTGAATCCAGCAACCGGGCGCGCGACGAAAAGATCGCCGTTGATGCTGTTCAACACCATTGCATAGGTGAATCGATAGCCGTCGAGAATGACGGGCTGCGATTTTAACCGCTCTAGCAGGGTATTAAACTTTACCTCAGTTGCTGCTGCGCTGCCCTCAGAGAAAGCGCAGTGGTCACGGGTCGTTTGACCGCATAGCGTCAGAAATGCTTTGAGGGCTTTGCTGGCACCCAAGTCAGAGCCGATGCGCTGCGAGATGCTGAGCTGTGTATTGTTGCTATTGCCATTCGTCCAGGCATTCGGGTCAATATTGCCATCCAGGACGACGGCTCGGACTTTATCGGGAAACAAATTGGCATAGACCGCGCCCAGAATCGTACCGTAAGATACTCCCAGATAGTTCATGGTTGGATCACCGACAGCACGACGCAGCAGGTCCATATCTCTTGCAACATCTGCGGTGGAAACGTGGTCGAGGAGGCTGCCAGCGCGCTGTTTACACAGCTGAGAATAACGCGCGTAGGCTTGACTCCAGGTGTTAATCTCAGCAGTCCCGACTGGGAAGGCTTGGGGGACAGTAGCAAAGAAATTGTTTGCATCATCCTCGCTGGCAAAACATTCGACTGCCGTGCTGTCGCCAATCCCGCGAGGGTCAAAGCTGACAATGTCAAACTGCTGCTGCAACTGCTGGGGAAACAGGCTGAACCACGCCGGAAGATCCGCTGTACCGGAACCACCCGGACCACCGGGGTTGAAGAAGATTGTGCCGATGCGACGATTTGGGCTGGCTGCAGAATGCTTGATGACCGCAAGCGGAATAGTCTTAGCCTGGGGATGTTGATAGTCGAGCGGCACCTGGGCAGTAGCACATTGAAATCCCTGCTGGTCGGGATCTTGGCACGGCTGCCAGTCGAGCGTGGGTACAGGGGGAGCGATCTGGGTGGTTGTGCGGCTCGTCTGTGCAGCGGCGAATGGAATCAATCCGCACGTGATCAGCAAAAGGGAGAGGCATCGAGTCAGTGTCGTAGCGTTCATCTTGTGGTACTCGCGATTGTAATTAAACTCAACGGTTAGTTGCTGAAACTATAACGAATTAAGCTAGTAGAGAAACCGTCTGACACTTCAAGTAGTGAAGCAGCAAGCGGAGCGAACATTTCAACATCGCAATCGACTTGGAGTAACATAAGCGCCGTCAATAAAACGCCAACAGAATATCGTAATTAGTCACCGCAATTAGGAGAGGCTTAATGAGAAAGCCTCCAGAGCCGCAAGATTATCCAGGCAAAAGAGCAGGAGGGGAGCACCCCGATGAGGCGATGAGCTCAAAGAGGTGGTCGACGGCATTTCCCCATCGTTCCCACGCTCCGCGTGGGAATGCCCCCCTGGCGCTCCAGCGCCCAGTCC
>JAIXUR010000077.1 GCA_027483425.1 Cyanobacteriota bacterium
CAAAATCAACCCCATGCTGGCCACCATGGGCGTAGTGAGCGGCTCTCGAAAAAATAGCCAGGCAAAGGCGGCCACAAAGATAGGCACCAGGCTGTAGACCACACTGGCGGTGCGGGTAGGCCCAACCCGCTGAATGCTGAGATTAAACAGCAGGTAGGCAATGCCGGAGGCCGCTACCCCCATGTACAGAATGGCGAGCAGCGACGGTAGCGATAGGGTGGCCACCTGCCGCCACCAGCGTTCGCTGGTCGCCAGAACCAGCAGTTGCCCGACCCCCGCCACGGCGGCGTAGAAGGTCAGGGTTAACCCCGAGTAGCGCTGGCTCAGCTGTTTGATGATCAGCGAGTACACTACCCAGCACAGCACAGCGCCCAGCATGAGGGCATCGCCCCGATTGAGGTCTAGGGCGAGCAAGGCCGCTAGGCGGCCCCGAGCCAGCAATGTCAGCACCCCCAGCAGGGCCAGCACAATGCCGCCGTACTGGCGGCGGGTCAGCCGTTCGCCAATAAACAGAGCGGCCATCACCCCCGTGACCACCGGGTTAAAGGCATTGATAATGGCGGTATTGGCGGTGGCGGTGTAGCGCAAACTGCTAAAGAAAAAATAGTGATAGCCCACGACTCCAAACAGGCCCAGGAGCACCATGGCCCCCCAGTCTGAGCGGTCTACGGCCAGGGCCTTAGCCGGTTGAGCGCTGCGGCCAATGAACAAACCCAGCACCCCCAGGGCAATGACGTAGCGCAGGAGCGAGGTGGTCAACGGCCCCAGTTCCACGGTGGTGTACTTGCCCGCCACAAAGCTACCGGCAAAGAGCAGGCTGGTCAGCAGGGGCAGCAGAACCTTGAGATCGAGCAGGGGTGCCATGGCGTGGGCCGGGGAAATTGGATATAGAGACTCAATCAGCCAGGGCAAAAGCCCAGAGACCTCAGCGAAACCTCAGCAATTGGCCCCTCGCCATCCCCCCTAGCTATCCTAGTTGGAATGGCCCCAAAGCTGTCGCTAACGGCCAATCGCTATTGCCTAGTTCGGGAACCCGTACAGGGCCGTTTGTTGCGATCGCACCCCTCCGCGCCGTAGATTAGCACTCGGAGCTTGCGAGTGCTAAGTTCCGAAAAACCTGTGTAGTGCGTCTGAGTGGGGCAGGGTACATTCCCCCAGGCGCTGTCTTAATAGCAAATCCGGAGAAGCATTGTATGGCAGCTATCACTTTGGCGGCATCCAGCGTTAAGCCCCTAGCCGATCGAGTTTTGATTAAAGTAAGTGCGTCGGAAGAGACCACTGCTGGCGGCATTTTGCTACCTGACACCGCCAAGGAAAAGCCTCAGGTGGGCGAGATCACCGCCGTGGGCCCTGGTAAAACCGACGACAAAGGCACCCGTCAAGCCATGGAAGTCAAGATTGGCGACAAGGTGCTGTATTCCAAGTACGCCGGTACCGACATCAAGCTGGGCGGCGACGAGTTTGTGCTGCTGTCTGAGAAAGACATCCTCGCTGTCCTCGGCTAGGAAAAATTTTGGATTTTAGCGTTGGGATTGTAGGGTGGGCCGTGCCCACCATGGTCTACGCCCAGAGCCGCTGGTTTCTGCTAGCCCTTGATTACAAATCCTAAACACCTAAACCCTCTTTTCCTCCCGCCTGATCCCATTCATCCCTTATCTTCTTTTCGGAGAACATTAATTCTATGGCTAAGCGCATTGTCTACAACGAAAACGCCCGTCGCGCCCTCGAAAGGGGCATGGATATTCTGACTGAGGCCGTTGCCGTTACCCTCGGCCCCAAGGGCCGCAACGTGGTCCTCGAGAAGAAGTTTGGTGCCCCCCAGATCGTCAACGATGGCGTCACCATTGCTAAGGAAATTGAACTCGAAGACAACATCGAGAACACCGGCGTTGCCCTGATTCGTCAGGCGGCTTCCAAAACCAACGACGCCGCTGGCGACGGTACCACCACCGCCACCGTGCTGGCCCACGCCATCGTTAAAGAGGGTATGCGCAACGTCGCCGCTGGCGCCAACGCCATCTCCCTCAAGCGTGGTATCGACAAAGCGACCGCCTTCCTGGTCGAAAAAATCGCTGAGCATGCTCGCCCCGTCGGCGACTCTAAGGCCATCGCCCAGGTGGGCTCCATCTCCGCCGGTAACGACGAAGAAGTGGGTGCCATGATTGCCGAAGCCATGGAGAAAGTGGGTCGCGAAGGCGTCATTTCCCTGGAAGAAGGCAAGTCGATGACCACCGAACTGGAGGTCACCGAAGGCATGCGCTTTGACAAGGGCTATGTCTCTCCCTACTTTGTCACCGACACCGAGCGCATGGAAGCGGTGCTGGATGAGCCCTACATTCTGATCACCGACAAGAAAATTGCCCTGGTGCAAGACCTGGTGCCCGTGCTTGAGCAGGTGGCCCGCTCGGGTCGTCCCCTGATCATCATTGCTGAAGACATCGAGAAGGAAGCCCTGGCTACCTTGGTGGTCAACCGCCTGCGCGGCGTGCTGAACGTGGCCGCCGTTAAGGCCCCTGGCTTTGGCGATCGCCGTAAAGCCATGCTCGAAGACATCGCCGTACTCACCGGCGGCCAAGTGATCAGCGAAGACACCGGCCTCAAGCTCGACAACACCAAGCTCGACATGCTGGGCCAAGCTCGCCGCCTGACCATCACCAAAGACACCACCACCATCGTCGCCGAAGGCAACGAAAAGGATGTCAAGGCCCGCTGTGAGCAAATCCGTCGCCAGATCGACGAAACCGAGTCGACCTACGACAAAGAGAAGCTCCAGGAGCGCCTGGCTAAGCTCTCCGGCGGTGTGGCCGTGATCAAAGTCGGTGCCGCCACCGAAACCGAGATGAAAGATCGCAAGCTGCGCCTAGAAGATGCCATCAACGCCACCAAGGCGGCGGTTGAAGAAGGCATCGTCCCCGGTGGTGGTACCACCCTGGCCCACCTGGTGCCCGACCTCACCACCTGGCTTGAGGCCAACCTGACCGGAGAAGAGCACACCGGTGCTGCGATCGTGGCCCGTGCCCTAGCGGCCCCCCTGATGCGCATCGCCCAAAACGCTGGCCAAAACGGTGCGGTGATCGCTGAGCGAGTCAAAGAGAAGGACTTCAACGTCGGCTACAACGCCGCCAATGGCGAGTTCGTTGACATGTTTGAAGCCGGTATCGTTGACCCCGCCAAGGTCACCCGCTCTGCCCTGCAGAACGCGGCTTCCATCGCTGGCATGGTGCTCACCACCGAGTGCATTGTGGTGGATATGCCCGAACCCAAAGACGGTGCCCCCGCTGGCGCTGGCATGGGCGGCGGCGACTTCGACTACTAAGTTAGCTCCTCGGCCTCCTGCGGGAGGCCAGGGTTGATGAGCCAAAAAGCCGTCCTGAATCAGGGCGGCTTTTTGGTGGGCAGCCGATCCAGCGGTGCATCAGGCTTGGCCATGCCTCCCCCAGGGATCCGCAGGGATCGTTAGACTGAGGATAATATGCGGGATTTTGAGGTATGAAATTAAGTCAGAGCCTGGTGATCATTGGAGTTGTTGCGATAGCCACCGGCGCGCTTCTCTTGGGGGCCTACAGTGCGGCCTCCGCTCCGCTGCCCGAGGGCTTTCCGCCCCCCAGCCCCGAGGGAGAAATTGAGATTAAGTACTATCCTGAATATCGGGCGGCTACCGTGCAGACCCCCGGCGCTTTAGACTCTGCCCCGTCCCGTGGCTTTAGCCCGCTGTTTCGCCACATCAGCCGCAACGATATTTCCATGACGGCTCCGGTGGAGACGCGCTACCCGGTGGCCACCCTAGAGGGAAGCATGGCTCCAGAGGGCGCAGCCACGGTCTCGTTTCTCTACCGCAGCCTGGAGGTTGTACCCCAGGAGGTCGCCCAGGATATTCAAATCGAAGATATCCCACCGATGATGGTGGTCAGCCTTGGCACCCGAGGCCGCTATGACCTGGAGTCCTATCGGAGCAGTATTGAGCAGCTACAGACGTGGCTACTGGAGCACCCAGACTACACAGTGGTTGGCCCTCCCCGACGCTTTTTCTACGATGGGCCCTTCTTACCCGATGCCCTGAAACGAAGCGACGTCCAAATTCCCGTGCAGCGCTAATCCTTTAGCGGAAATTACAGACGGTGCCAGCCCATAGATTTTCGATCACGGCATCCGGTCCAGGGGAGCTCAGAATCCCGAACAGGTCACCCGTAGAAAACTCTGTCCCCAGGGAACTCTCAGATACCTCAACGGTGTAGGCGGCCTCTAGGTCACGGCGGGTGGAGCCGATGCCTACACCCGCCATGGTGGTCAGGGCAGCATCGGTGTTGGGGCTGGCTGACCAGCCGATAAACTCACCGCCCGCCGCGTGTAGGGTTAAACCATTGGGCCATTGGGTAATGGTTTGGGGGCCTGAACCGCATTCGCTGTTCTCCACCGATTCCAACGGTGCTCCCAAAATACTGGTGACAGCCTCTTCGACCAGGGCCATCTCAGTGCCAAACACGAGCGGATTCGTAGAGCCAGTCTGATCGCC
>JAIXUR010000496.1 GCA_027483425.1 Cyanobacteriota bacterium
ATGAGTAATTTCGCACCAGATGGACTGCCAGGGCATTGGTCATTGTTTCGGCATAGAGCCGTCCACCCGGTCTGCAAGACTCCAGATCGGCTTTGAGTGCCAGGGCAATCTGAAGAATCAGTGGATCGTAAAGCACAACCTGAGGCAATAGTTCAACTTGCTCCACGGCTAACATTTCTGCTGCATTGCGGAGCAGTAAGTCTGCTTTCAAATTAAGCATGATTGATTCAATCGGGTGTCTCCAGCATCCCCAGTAGGAATGCTGCATTGGAATGAGCGTCATGCCACCGTTGAAGTATGTTGCTGTTTGCAAACGCCCTTTTTTAATCCCGTCCATTTGCTGTTCTAGCTGGAAGCTTTGCCCGATACAAATACCGATCGCGTAGTGATCAAGGCAAAGTTTGGGAGTTTCTCCAACTGGCTGTCTATAACACTCTAAGCTGACACTGTTCCACTCCGCCGCATAGCTTGTTGCCACGGGTAACAGCCGCAGTTCATCGGAAAATTTTGGAGGCGAATCGGAAGGTTGATTAGGCTGGTTCTGCTCAGCATTTAAGGACAATTCTGGCATGGCTTACTTGTTTTATCACCTGCAAGTCGATTTTCCTACCACATATGATTAATTTACAAGTTTTAACCTTTTTGCTGCTCGATTGCGCCCCAACCATTGCCACACGCGATCGTCTTCCGGGTAGTTTTGCATTGAGCAGACAAATTTGAAGCACGAGTGCAAGACCTTACTGCGGAGCCAGCTAACAATCTTATTAGAGAGAAAGTTTCCGTATATCTGCTCTGCTGAGGGTAAGTATGGCGAAACTTTCTGCATATCGCCCTTAATTCAATAGATCGCAAGAAACTTTCCGCATATTATTCCGAATTTAGGTAGATCGCAAGAAACTTTCCGTATCCCTCTCGGTGCGGTGCGTACTGGACGGCATTGACTACCCGTGTACTGATGTTGTCTCGAGCCGAGACCCCAGACCCACGGGTCACAGTGGCAAATACCTCGGCGTCATGCCCCGCAGAGAGGGGCGACGGCTAACTCGACATCATCGTTACCTAGGGCGGCCCTCGAGGAGGGTAGGTCTGGTAGCCCGGCCACCACCTTTGGGCATGTAGACCAGGGCTAAGGATTGTTTTGAACGTTTTGAAGCGGGTCTTCAAAGTATGATTTCAGGATTCTTTACTGATTCAGGATGCCCCTATGGCTGCGATCGCTGCTCAACCCTACGACTACCCCCTACCGACCACCCCCACCGTTGCCCTGATCCTGATCGACATGCAGCGCGACTTTTTAGAGCCCGGTGGCTTTGGCGATGCCCTGGGTAACGATGTCGCCCGGCTACAGGCGATCGTCCCCACGGTTAAGCGCTTGCTAGAGGCCTTTCGCCAGCAGAGTCTGCCCATTTTTCAAACCACCGAGAGCCATCGCCCTGACCTGGCCGATTGCCCCCCCTCCAAACTCCTGCGGGGCAATGCCAGCCTCAAAATTGGCGACCCTGGCCCCATGGGCCGCATTTTGATCGAAGGAGAACCTGGTAACGCGATCATTGCCGAGCTGGCCCCGCTGCCGGGGGAAACGGTCATTACTAAGCCAGGCAAGGGGGCGTTTTACAACACCAACCTGGAGTTTTTGCTGAAAACCCACGACATCACCCACCTGATTTTGGGCGGCGTCACCACTGAGGTGTGCGTGCAAACCACCATGCGCGAGGCCAACGATCGCGGCTACGAGTGCCTGCTGGTCGAAGACGCCACCGAGAGCTATTTCCCAGACTTCAAGCAGGCCACCCTAGAGATGGTGCGCGCCCAGGGCGGCATCGTGGGCTGGACCGCGACCACCGACCAGGTGATTGCTGGCCTGCAGGCGATGGCGGTCTAGTCAGTGGGAGAATGGCCTAATCCCTGACGACGCGGCCCTTCAGGCGGCGGTAGATCTTCTCGGACTCGACCCAGACAAACAACAGGGAGCTAAAGCCAAAGCAGATCAGCAGCTCCTGAGAGCTGATTAAATGGGTGCCAAAGAAATTGCGCAGCGGCTCCACATAGATCAGCATCAGCTGGAGTACACAGGTGAGCACCACGGACCCCAGCACAAAGGGGTTAGACCAGGGCGACATTTCTACGGTGAGGCGGGTGTTCGAGCGCACCGCGATCGCATGGCCCATCTGGGCCAGACAGAGGGTGGTAAACACCATGGTCTTCCAGCGATCGGGGTCGCCGCCCTGCTGAGACCAGCGGTAAGCCCACACCATCATCGTCACCGTGATCACGGCAAACACAACGCCAATGCGGAGCATGTAGGCCCCCAGACCACGGGCAAAAATGCCCTCCTGGGGGTCGTGGGGGGGGCGCTCCATCACGTCGGGTTCGGCGGGCTCTACCGCCAGGGCCAGGGCCGGAAACCCGTCGGTGACCAGGTTCATCCACAGAATTTGCAGGGGGCTGAGGGGCACATCCAAAATCGGCAGCAGCAGTGGTGACAGGGCAATGGTGAGCAGCTCACCGATGTTTGACCCCAGAATGTACTTCACAAACCGACGAATGTTGGTGTAGACCACCCGGCCCTCTTCGGTGGCGGCCACGATGGTGGCAAAGTTATCGTCGAGCAGCACCATGTCGCTGGCCTCTTTGCTCACGTCGGTGCCGGTAATGCCCATGGCAATGCCGATTTCGGCCTGTTTGAGGGCGGGCGCATCGTTGACCCCGTCGCCGGTCATGGCCACGATCTGGTGGTCCTTTTGCAGGGCCTTGACAATGCGTAGCTTGTGCTCCGGGGAGACCCGGGCGTAGATATTGACCTCCTTCACCACGGCCTCGAGCTCGGCCTGGGTCATGGCCTCCAGGTCGGGGCCGCTGAGCGATTTGGCCTGGGCGTCGGCAATGCCCAGGTCTTGGGCGATCGCCATGGCGGTGAGCTGGTGGTCGCCGGTAATCATCATCGGGCGAATGCCAGCGGCTCGGCAGCGCTGCACCGCCAGGCGCACCTCTGGGCGCAGGGCGTCGATGATGCCCACCAGGCCCAGCCACACCAGGCCTTGCTCCGCCCCATCGGCGTCGCCCTCGGGGGGGACAGTGTCCAGGGCTCGGTAGGCAAAGCCCAGCACCCGCAGGCCCTGGCTAGCCAGGGCCGCGTTGTCGGCCAAAATATGCGATCGCGCCTCAGCGGTCAACGGCAACAGCTCTCGTTCCTTCAATCCGCTGGTACAGCGCTCCAGCAGCATCTCCGGCGACCCCTTTGCCAGCATCAGGTAGGGGGCCTGGGCCAGGTCGGCGGGCAGGGTGAGGTCAGCGCCCAGCGTCTCAACCCCACTAAACACCACGCTCATGCGCTTGCGCTCAGAGGCAAAGGGAA
>JAIXUR010000109.1 GCA_027483425.1 Cyanobacteriota bacterium
GGGAGCGATCGCCCTAGCGATCCTCACTCCCACCGCCATGGCTAGTCCCGTGGCGATTACCACCGACCGGGTGCAGGTGCAGGTGGGCAACAACGGGCAGGTCTACATTAGAACCCTGGCCGACGGCCCCACAGTACTGCCTCGGGTAACGGTACCCCAGGTGGGCTCTCGCCTGCCCGCCGCTACCTTTGCCCCAGCCTGTACCGCGCGATCGCACAGTGCCCACTCAACCCGGTCTACGCCGGGGGGCACCGTGGTCTACAGCGAAAATCGCAGTACCACGCGGGTGTGCCAGTAGCCCCCGGCCAGTCTCAGATTCCAGATCGAGCCGTAACGTAATTGGGCTGTAACTATGATCAAACCTCAGTTCATTGGTCTGGGGCTCCTCTGTGCTGGGAGCCTGGCCTTTTCGGCGTCCTTCTTGGCCCCCAGGGCCTCGGCCACTTGCGTGGTCGCCGATGTGTCGATTCAAGCCGCGATTCACGGGGGCGACCGCCCGGCCCAGCAGGTTAACGATGTGGCCATTGACGCCGACGGCCCCTGCGTGGGCAACACCAGCGTCAGTACCAGTCGTCAAATTCAGGTGGGGGGCACCGGCGAGGTGCAGCAAGTGCGCCAAAGCCGCCACCAAATTCGTGGGTCTGAACCCCCCAGCCAGCGCCCCCAGGGGCCGACCGTGGCGGTGCCCGTAGAGGTGCAGGTGGATGTGTACAACCCCGCCGATCGCCTGCGCCGTTAGCCCCATCCCCGTTCCCCCTACCTAATGGGGGACTGGTTAACCTGGGACCTTGTCCTGTAGCCTGGCCTGCCCAGCCCTAGAACTCGGTTCCAGAACTCGGGTTCTGGGCACCTGGGCAGGTCATTTCTGGTCGTGCTAGCCTGGTCGAACCTTTGCGGTTGTGGCTTACCTTGCTGCGGTCTGTCCCTCTTCCTGGAATTGTCATGGCCATGCAACACCCGTCGACCCTTGGCATTGCGTTGTTAATTTTGGTGGCGGTGACCACCGCCGTGGGGCCTTCCGCCGCCAACGGCAACCAGAGGTTTAAAAGCATCTACCAAACGCTCAACACCATTTTGTCTCAGGCCAGCGCCAAGGATGTAATGGAGTCTTACCAACGCCAAACCAACACCATTAGCCTCGATCGCGCCGATTTAGACGAGCCTCATCTGCTGTCGGTGAGCGTGCCAGCGGGGGCAACCCTGCAGGGCTATATCGAGATTGATGGCCACACCCGAGTACCCCTCAGCCATACTCCAGAGGTTTTAGACATCGGCCCCTACCTGGGTGAGGCCATCACCCGCGTCACCATTACCGGCAGCTACTCCCCCGCCTCGGCGGCGGTGGCGATCGCCTTCAACGGCCCCAATACCGTGGTGCAGCAGCAGGCCGCCGGTACCGGGCGCATCAACTACCAGCTGAATTTGGTGGTGCAGTGATGCCGCTGGCCTAGGGCTGGATCATTGTTTATTTAATGACCAGTCGTAGTTGAGATAGTCGAGCCTATAGTTACCCTCGGCCAGGTAGGCGCGATCGCTGGGGCTGACGTAGTGACCAATAAAGTTCAGCACGGCCCGTTCTTTAGGGCTGCCGGTGAACTGGTCAGGGGCAGCGTACTGGGTCTGCCAGTCTTCCCCAAACCACTTAAAGATCGACGAAATCGCCACCCGGTTCTGGTCGCGATCGAGGCTGAGGCCCTGGGGGCTATCGAGCCACCGTTGGGCCTGGTCGTTGAGCTGTTGATCCAGGCGATCGCCGGTAAAGGGCTCCTGGCGCAGGGGTGGGCAGCTGATCGCCGCACAGACTAGGGCGGCATGAATGCGAGGTTCTGAAAATTGCTTCCGCAGCAGGTCGTGCTCTAGGTTGTCGAGGGTGAGTTCCTGGCCCAGCACCGGGTGCCGTTGAGCAGTCCACACGCCAGGAATATCGCGGATGCTCGGCTTCAAGGGGTCTTGGTCAACGATGGACTGCAGGGTAATGGCATTGTAGGCATTGATCAAAAACGCGATTTTGTCGGCCTCGCTCCACCCCTCGTAGGTGGCGAGGGAAACGGCCCCCAGCTCGGTCACCACCGCCTGGAGCCGGTCTGGGTTGGCCTGGAGCGCGGTGTAATCGACCAGGCCGCTGGGGCTGACGTAGGTCTGCAAGAGATTGGCATAGTCGCCGTAGTCCAGGGGAGTCGTAGCCGCTGCGGTGACTTGACCACTATGCTGGGCCACGGGCAGGGGGCGGGCGCAGGCCGGAACCAGGGCGATCGCGGCCACCAGCAGCATAGACAGGGGCTTGGGCATAGGGTCGTTCTGGCCGAGGGCTACGCTATTAGTTATCGAACACTTTCCCCGGCCTTGGCTAATCCGCCGATAAGTTTTTCCTGAAAAGTTGATGAGAGAGCCAGCCCAGTACCAGGGGCAGCCACAGCACCAGGCGCTCCACCAGGGTCAGCCGCCAGTCCGGCAGGCGCGAGGGCAGCACAAAGTAGACAAAGGCCGATAGGCTGACCAGCCGCACCCCCCAGTTTTGGCTGGGCACCGCAAAGGGCACCATCCAGGTAAAGTACCAAAAGTGGACAATTGGGGTCAGGGTGAGGAGCCCCAGCCAGTAGCCCTCGGCAAACTGCCCCAGGGTTGTAGACCGCACCATCAGCCAAAGCACCACCAGCCCCAGGGGCAGGGCGTAGATCCAGTTGGCCGCTAGGGTGGCGGGCCAGAGTCGCCCGACAAAGTAAGGCACAAACTCAGCGCTGCGCCCGTAGGCGACAAACACCGACTCGGTCGGAATCAGCGGGCAGGTGCCTGAATGGCAAAAGGGCAGGGCTGAAAGCGTCATCGGCAACAGTCCGACTACCCCCACCAGGAGGGATTTGAGCCAGGCGCGCTGGCGCCAGCATCGCCCGATCAAAAACCCCACCATCGGCAGCGACACCCACTTCACCGCCACGCTGATTCCCACCCAGCCCGCCACCCAGAGCCAGGATCGCCGCGTAGCCGGGGCTTCATCCACCAGCCAGGCGACCACCAGGGGGAGAATAAACCAGCTGTCGTAGTGCCCTCCCCCGGCAAAGGTGTAAATCACCATGGGGTTCCAGGCGTAGAGGGTGGCACTCAGGTAGCCAAAGCGGCGGCTCAGCAGCCAGGCGACGGCCAGGTCCGCCGCCACAAAGGCCAGCTTAAACAGGATGGGGTGGAGCGCGATCGCCGCCAGTAGCCGCAACCCCAGCTGGGTCAGGGGCGGATAAATCGCCGACACATCGCTGTGGTTAATGGCCGACCACCAGGCGGTGCGGTAGGGCTCCAGCTCTGGGGCGTTGGGGGCCAGGTGGTAGGGGCTAAAGCCAAGGTTTTGAATGTGCCCTTCCCATAGGTAGCGCCACAGGTCATCGCCAGGAACCATGGGCAGCAGCAGCAGCCGAGGGGCCAGGGCCACTCCCCAAAACCAGGGCCCAGGAAGCGATCGCAGCCGCCAAGACAGGGCAAACCCCGCCCCCATGATCGCCGCGCCCAACCAAAACCGGTGCAGGGTAGCCAGTTCGGTGAACTCGCCATGGGGGCACATGAGGGCCGCCCCAGCCACCAGCAGTAGAGCGCTGAGGTTCAGCAGCACGGGCCAGGGACAGGCTGAGGACGGGGTAGCTGGGGTCATGACGGCGGGGGAGTAAGAGCAAAGGAAATGGCTAGGGCCGGTCGCCCCACAGGCGGCGACGACCACGGCGGCGGCCCCAGAGCCGACGGGCATACAGCTGACCCAGGGTGGTCAGAATCACAGCCCCCGCCTGCGCGCTGCCGCGCAGGGTGCCCGATATTTTAGACGCTCCCCCCTGGCGGGGGCGGTAGGCCACCGGCAGTTCGCAGATGCGCAGCCGGCACTCGATCGCCCGCACCTGCATTTCCACCGTCCAGCCAAAGCCCCGATCCTGCATGGACATACGCTCCAGGGCCAAGCGCCGAATCAACCGCAGGGGGCCGAGGTCGTGGTAGCGATAGCCCCAGCCCAGCCAAATTAAACCCGTGGCCAGCCCATTGCCGACCCGTTGAGCGGGGGTCAGCACCGCCCGTCCGGCGGCGGTAGCGGTGCGGTTACCCAGCACTAAGTCATATCGAGAGCCCTGGGCCAACATCTCCGGCAGGCAGTCCAGATCGTCGCTGCCGTCGCCATCGCAAAACAAGACCCAGCGAATCGCCTCGGGTATCTGCTGGAGACCGCACCAGCAGGCACGGCCATAGCCTGGTATCGGTTCGTAGAGAATGGCGGCCCCGCACCGGGCGGCGATCGCATCACTGCCATCGGTGCTGCCGTTGTCTACCACCCGAATGTGCTGCAACCCCAGGGTCTGTAACCCCGTCACGACCCCAGCGATGGTCGCCGCTTCGTTGCGCACCGGAATAATGACCAGAACCGAATCGAGCCCAGATAATGCCTCGGACATGGCAGAGAGCCGTCACACCGTAGAGAGTCTGACTGACCATACACCACCATTCTGAACGCTAGCTGAACATCAGCGCCTGAGCCTACTCCAGGGATCCCACCGGATGGTGCCGTCCCTGGAGGTAGGCTCGGTAGCCTTGCCCAGGGCGCCAGGTAATGGCCCCGTCGCGCTCGGTACAGAACACCTGAAGGCCCTGGTTGAGTAGCCGTTGCTCGGTGGTGGGATCAATGGTGGGGGCAGAGGCGATCGCCACCTTGGCCCCGATCGCCGTAATCGCCGCGATCGCCTCGGGGGCCAGCGCTTCGCCGTGCCACCACAGCACCTGGCTGGGCAGCCCTGGGTGGGCCTGCAACCAGGGCATTTGCTGGGCTGGAGATAGGGCGGGCAGCAGCAGCCAGGTCTGGCGACGCAACAGGCTCAACCGTAGCCCCCGAGCTCCCGCCTGCAGGTACTGCATCTGCTGCCGCCCCAGGGTCTGGGTTTGGCCCGGGGTCAGGCGATGAAACCGGCCCCCCGGCGGGGCGATCGCCAGGGCCGACTCGGCTCCATAGAAATTGCGGATGGGGGCTTTAGCGGCAATGGTGTGCCAGTTGTCGCGATCGCTGTCGTCGCCGTGGATGGCGCTGGTGAGGCGGTTAATGCCCGCCTGGCGCAAAAAAGGCACCACGGTGTAGAAGGCCGTTTTGTCAGTGCCGCTGTTGACCACCAGGGGCGATCGGCCATCCTGCACTACCATGACCGCATCCTGACCTGCCGCCAGCACCGTCACCTCCGCCAGGGTCGCGCCCCGGTACAGCAGCGGCCCCAGGGCGACCAGCCCGATCAGCAGCGCCACCAGCCCCCGCCGCCGCGCAGGCCCCCAGCCCCACAGGCAAAAAAGACCGTAGAGCCCCACCATTTGACCCAGGGAAATGTGACCCGTCGCCAGGGCACTGCCGGGTAGGCTGACCTCCCACTGCACCAGGGCAATCAGCAGCTGGGTCGGCAGCCCCAGGGGCCAGGCCAGCATTCCCCCTAGCCACGGCCACACCACCGCCACCAGGCCGCTGAGCATTCCCCCCAGGCTAATCACCATCACCAGCGGGGTGGTCACCATGTTGAGCAGAATGCTGTAGGTGGTGAGGGTGTTGAAGTAGTAGAGGGATAGGGGAATCGTCCAGAGGTAGGCCGCCAGGGGCACCGCCGCCACCGCCGCCAGGGTAGGGGGGAGCCACTCCAGCCGTTCGGTGATCGGTTTGACCGCCACCATCAACCCCAGGGTGGCCATCACGCTGAGGCGAAAGCCAATGTCGTCGATCCAGGCCGGGTTGACGAGCAACAGCAGCGTCACGGCCCCCAGCAGGCAACCCAGGGGTTTAACGCTGCGCTCTAGGGCGACGCCC
>JAIXUR010000620.1 GCA_027483425.1 Cyanobacteriota bacterium
AGGTCTCGGCTGGCCTCGACCAGGGTGACGGCGATGCCACGCTGGGCTAACACCAGGGCTAGGGTAGCCCCGGTGGGGCCAGCGCCTGTAATGACGACTCTAGGCATGGTTCGGGGGGGGTATAGGAAAGCTTCCTCGCTGTCTCGATTGCTCGGTAGGCATTCAATCCAAAATCCAAAATCGCCTTACCGATCTAAGGAGTCGTACTGTTCGCCCACCCAGGGCATGGTCGCCAGGTCCTCAAAGGACACCTGGCGGTCTTTTTCGAGAGCTTCAATGCGGCGCTTTTCGGCGTAGATCTGGGTTTGAAAGTAGGCCAATTGGTCGGGGTCGCTGGCACAATCGGTCTTTTCCCACAGGGCGAGAAAATGGCGGTACCGCTTCTCGCAGAGGTTTTTTTCCATGCAGGCAGCGGCGGCCCGAATCACCAGGGGGGCGCGGAGAACGTCGCGCCGGGTCTTTTCGCCCAGGTGCAGCAGAACCTGGAGCGGCGTACTGGCCAGGCCCGAGTCGGCCAGGTGGTTGCGCAGCAGGCTGACCAGGTCAACCCTGGGGTCAGTGGCCTCGGTCAGCAACCGCTGCATTTGCCGCCACAGCGCCCGATGGTGGGAGTAGCTAAACTGCAAATCGCGGTCTTCAAGCACCTGGCGAATCTCGTCGCGATGGGCGGCGGCGTGGAGAAAAATGCGCAGGAGGGCGATCTCGGCCTGCTCCAGGGAACTGGCGCTGGGGGTGGGGGTGGGGGCCGCTCGCTGGGGGGCTTCCGAGGAGGTGGTGCGGCGCTGGCGGCGCACCTGGGTAACCAGGTTTTCCGCCAGCAGGGGAACCAGGCGGCTATCGCCGTTGCTGAAAATCTCGGCACAGTAGCGCACGTAGTGGGTGCGGGTGTCGGCGTTGGCGATGTCGCTGAGCAGCTTGACCACCGCCTGGCTGGTCTGCTGAAACTGGTCGGCCTGGCGCAGGTCTTTGCCGCTAATCAGGTTGTGAATTTGCCAGTCAATCCACAGGGGAGCGGCCTCGACCAGGGCGTGGTAGTCGGCGGCGCTGTGGTGCTGCAAAAACTCGTCGGGGTCTTTGCCGTCGGGAATATTCAGCACCCGCAGCTGCACATCGCCCCGGTAGGCCATCTCTTCCACTTCGCCGATCGCCCGCTGGGCAGCCTTGACCCCGGCGGCATCGGCATCGAAGTTGAGCAGAATCTGTTTGGATTCGGTGTAGCGCAGGAGCTGGCGCACCTGGGCCGCATTCAGGGCGGTCCCCAGGGCCGCCACCGAATTCTCGAGCCCGGCGGCGTGGAGGGCGATCACGTCGAAGTAGCCCTCGACCACGATCGCCCGGTCGTCCTTGGCGATCGCCGCTCGGGCCAAATCGAGCCCGTAGAGGGTTTTACCCTTGTCGAACAGGGCGGTGTCGGGGGAGTTGAGGTACTTGGGCTTTTCGTCACCTAGGGCGCGGCCACCAAAGCCAATCACCCGGCTCTGGCCATCGCGAATCGGGATCATCAGGCGATCGCGAAACCGGTCGTAGTAGCCGTCGCCCTTTTGTCGGGGCACCACGAGGCCCGCCTGCTCCACCAGCTCCACCGGGTAGTGCTTCTGCTCGACCAGGTAGCCGTAGAGGGTCTGCCAGCCCCCCGGCGCAAACCCCAGCTGAAACTGCTGAATGGTGACGTCGCTCAACCCCCGCTGATCGCGCAGGTAGGCCAGGGCGGCGGCCCCGTCGCTCTGGCGTAGGGCATGCTCGTAGAACCGGGCGGTGACCGCCAAAATTTCGTAGAGCTGTTCCCGCAGGGTGAGCTGGCGCTGGAGTTCCTGGCGCTTGTCGGGCTCTAGGGTCGTGACCGGCACCTGGTAGCGCTGGGCCAGGTCGAGCACCACGTCGGCAAAGGAGCGTTTGTTGAGCTCCATTAAAAACTTAAAGGCATTCCCCCCCGCCCCGCAGGAAAAGCAGTAGTAAAACTGCTTGCTGGGGCTGACGCTAAAGCTGGGGGATTTATCTTCGTGGAAGGGGCAGAGGCCGACAAAATCTTTGCCCTGCTTCTTCAGCACCACGTGCTGGGAGACCACATCGACAATATCGACGCGATCGCGCACCGCTTCAATGGTGTCGGGGTGGAGACGGGGGGTATCCATGGGGCGGGGAACTGGGTCTGGGCACTGGGTCTGGACGCTAGCTCTGGGATTCTGTCGGGGGCCAACCACCAGATGTTGAGGAATGGCTTGATTGTAGCCCATGGGGCAACGGGCGATCGCAGGGCAGCCCGTCGATCCGAGCCCATTGATCAGAACCCGTCGGCAGAACCCGTAGATCAGAGTCGAGCGACCCAGGTAAACTGGGTTCACATCATCTCTTGTCTCGGTCACCCACCCTATGGCCTTCACGCTAGATCCTGCTGAACAAGCGCGCATTACCACGGTAGCCCAGTGCCTACACCAGGCGGCGCGACCGATCAAAATTCTCAAGGCGATCGGCTGGCCCGACGAAGCCAAAGCCAACTTTTTTGCCCAGGGAGCCAAAGCGCTACCCCAGGTGGAGTATCCGCCCTTTGACCCTCAGCCAGTGCTAGAGCTGGTCAACCAGGCCCGGCGCGATATTTTAGGCGGTTCTGTGATCGATGCCTGGCTAGAGCGCCAGGCCCAGGCCCTAGAGACGGGAGCCAGAATGCTGGCCGGGGCAGGGACTCCAGCCTTCTTTGAGCATTCTCGCCAGGCCTACGGCGCGCCCACCTCGCCGATGCGGTTTGACACCGAAACGCCCCTCGATCTGGCCCAGCAAATTCAGACCACGATTCAGCAGCTCGACCACATCAATCTCGATATTTCGCCACCGGAATTCCACGACGCCGACTTCGTGGCCCAGGAGATTGAGGTGGCGGTTAAGAAGCACTTTGGCGACTCGGCTCCCGCCATTCAGGTGGTGGAGACCCTCTCCGCCAATGCCCTAGCCTCCGCCAGCCGCATTCGCATTCGCAAAGACGCCCGCTTTACCGATCGCGACGCCGCCCAGCTGCTCCACCACGAGGCCCACATTCACGTCGCCACCGCCCTGAATGGCCAGGCCCAGACAGCGCTGCCCATTCTCTCGGCGGGGCACCCCGGCACCACCCGCACCCAGGAGGGGCTAGCGGTCTTTGCCGAGATCATCAGCGGCACCATCGAGCTGAACCGTTTTCAGCGCCTGGCCGATCGCGTCTTTGCCATTCAAATGGCGGTGGATGGGGCCGATTTTCTTCAGGTGTACCAGTATTTTCTAGAGCGCACCGACAAGCCCGACCAATCCTTTGAAAGCGCCCGGCGGGTGTTTCGCGGCGGGGTGATCACCGGCGGGGCCCCGTTCACCAAGGACGTCGTGTATCTGTACGGCCTGTTGCAGGTTGGCACCGCCATTCGCGCCATCTTTAGCGCTGGGCGAGCCGACTGCCTGCTAATGCTGTTTTGCGGCAAGCTCGATATCTACGACCTGCCCGCCCTCTGCGAACTCAACGCGGCGGGACTGTGCCAGCTACCCCGGTTTGTGCCGCCCTGGGTGAGCGACCCCCGCTACCTGCTGGCGCTGCTGACCTACTCGACGTTTATGAACCAGATCGAGTCAGAGCAGGCCCTGGTCGCGGCGAAAAAGTTACTGGAAAATACGCCAGTGGTTGACGTGTCGGGTCGCTAGTAGGATGGCTGACTTTACCGAAGCGACTCCAGCACTTCGGGGGTAAAGGGGTTTTCGCCTCGCTCAAGCGCGGCTATCCAGGCTTGGCGCCGAGCTTTGTTTTCTTCGTTAAAAGTTGAGTTGGCATAGACTTTGAAGTCGGCAATGGCCCCCTGGGTATCGCCGGTAAGGGCGCGGGCTAAACCCCGACTATGGGTAATGTTGCCATCGTCGGGAGCGAGGGAGACGGCTTTTTCGCAGGCGAACATGACGGCTTTTGCCTGGTTGTAGGTGCTGCCACCCCAGCAAAGCCACTTCCAGTCATAGGCTGAAATGCCAGCTTCGAGGCCAATGGCGTCGGCCTGGCGATAGGCTTGTATGG
>JAIXUR010000037.1 GCA_027483425.1 Cyanobacteriota bacterium
CTCAGGGTTGGGTAGCTCTAGCTACAAAACCCCCCTGGGGGCTTTGCTATGTTTAGAAAACAAGAATTGCCGTTTATGATGAAACCTAGTGACCTCTGTATCCATACAGATTATTGAGGGCAACCCCCATTTGCGATCGCTTCTGGGCTGGCATCTTCAGCAAGCTGGCTACAGGGTTTTTCAGTCGGCAGACATGGTTCGCACCCGGGATGTATTTCAAAATCGGCAGCCCGACCTGGTGATTTTAGACTCCCAGCTGCCCGATGGTGACGGGGTAGAGCTATGCAAGTGGTTGCACAACCAAGGGCAGCCCTTGATCATGATCCTTTCTGCCTGCAATAGCGAAACCGATATTGTCACTGGGCTCCGGGCTGGAGCAGACGACTACATGACCAAACCCTTTGGCATGCAAGAATTTTTGGCTCGCATTGAGGCCCTCACCCGGCGCGTCCGGCTCATGAGTGCCCCGGCTTCGCTCACCTACGGTGACCTCAATATCGATCTGGTGCAGCGCCGGGTCAACTTTCGGGGCGACTATATCGACCTAACCCCCCAGGAGTTTAGCTTGCTGTACGTGTTAACCCAGGCGGCGGGTGCACCCCTAAGTCGCACTGACCTGTTGCGTCGTGCCTGGCCCGATGCCATCGATAACCCCAGAACCGTAGATACCCACATTTTGTCTCTGCGCAAAAAAATCGAGGTGGATCCTAGACAGCCCAACATCATTCAAACGGTGCGCAATGTTGGCTATCGGTTCAACGTTGAGCGCCTCTTAGTAGAGGGTAATGGTCACACCCCCAGCTCCAGAGTGAGCCCCAGCCTGGCCTCCTCTTCTTTGCGATAGCGGGTGCACCTTATACAAATCCTATCTGTATACCCCCGGTTTGTAGGGGCATTGCACTGCAATGCTCCCGACGAGGTATTGGTTTCGGAGCGGGGTTGTGTGACTCGGATTTGGTCTGAGAACTCCCACGGCAAAGCTATGGGGGCGGTTTGCGGCTGAGCGATCGCAGCGGCCTAGAGAACATCACTGCCAGGGGCGAAGTCAGGGCCGTGGTCAATTTTGGTGAATTAGACTATAATTCAAACTACTCTATTCACCGGCAACCTATTCCAGTGTTTACCACCCTATCGACCGCTGCTGCGCCCCCCAGCCACGACCTGTTCCAAGCTATTGAGACGCTTAAGCGCGAGCTCAACGCTGTGGTTCTGGCCCACTATTACCAAGAACCCGACATTCAAGACGTCGCGGACTACATTGGCGATTCTCTCGGTCTATCTCGCCAGGCCGCCGCCACCAACGCCGATGTCATTGTGTTTGCGGGGGTGCATTTTATGGCCGAAACCGCCAAAATTCTCAACCCTGAGAAACAGGTGCTCTTGCCCGATCTCAACGCAGGCTGTTCCCTAGCCGATAGCTGCCCCCCCGATGCCTTCGCCGCGTTTAAAGCGGCCCATCCCGATCATCTAGTCATTTCCTACATCAACTGCACGGCGGCTATCAAGGCCATGAGCGACATTATTTGCACCAGCTCAAATGCTGTCAGTATTGTCCAACAGCTACCCCTTAACCAAAAGATTATTTTTGCCCCTGACCAAAACCTGGGCCGCTACGTCATGGCGCAAACCGGACGCAATCTGGTCCTCTGGCCGGGCAGCTGCATGGTTCACGAAACCTTTTCCGAAAAAAAGCTGGTGCAATTGAAGATGCACCACCCCGAGGCTGAAGTCATTGCCCACCCCGAATGCGAAGCGGTGGTGCTGCGCCACGCCGACTTTATTGGCTCTACCACGGCTCTGCTGAAGTATGCCCAACAGAGCTCACGGGCCGAATTTATTGTCGTGACCGAATCGGGCATTCTGCACCAAATGCAAAAGCAGGCACCGGGGAAAGTGTTTATCCCAGCACCGCCCACGGCCGCCTGCGCTTGCAATGAGTGCCCCCACATGCGGCTCAACACCCTAGACAAGCTCTACCTAGCGATGAAAACTCGCCAACCCGAGATTACCCTCGACCCAGAGCTCCAGCAGCAGGCCCTCAAGCCCATTCAACGCATGCTAGAGATGAGCGCGACCTAGATTCTTCGGGCTCAAGACTGATCTGACCCAGGATGTTTTTAGATGGAATACGCTTAGGCGACTTCTGGAAAATAGTTTCCCCATGGTGGGCACTGCCCACCCTACAGCGGCTACAGTCGCTAGATTAAAACTGGGATCTGCTTTCCTAGAAATCTCCTTAGTTATCGCGCTGGGGAGTCGGGTCGGAGCCCTGGCTACTGACCCTGGATAAAATGCTTCAGCCCAGCGGCCAACTGGTCGATCAGGTGATCGCTGCTGGGTGCCGCTGAGTCGTTGGCCTGCTCGACCCGCGCCACCACGTCATCGGGCAAGTCCAGTAACGTCACTAGGCGAGCATAGGCCTCGGCTTCTTCTGAGTTAATCAGGTCTTCGCCGGGGGTGCGAGCGCTGGAGCTAATCACCTGATACCCCAGCTTCAGCACCAACTCTCGCTCGGCGGGGCTGGTGAGTTTGGGCACCAGCTCTTCGAGGGGCAAATTCTGCATTAAGTAGTCGCGCAGCTCGTCCTGGAGGGCAACCTGTTGGCTGGTATCGCCGGCAAACAGACGGCTAAACTGGTCTAGCATAACGCTGACTTCTTCGTCAGCTAGGTTGCCATCGCTCCAAGCCATGGTTGACACAATGCGCAGCAAGGTCATTTGGCTGGGGCTAATGGACGGCGGCGGCGGCGGGTGTAATGTCATAGCAGTCTCCGGGGTAGGGAACCACGTCAGATCGATGATGATGACAACCTACCATGGAGAGTTAGAGGGGCGAGGTAACTTTAGCAATCTCTACAAATCGGTAAACTAAAGCAATCAATCCTATAGTCGCTGGGCCAGATGGGCCAACTGGCGGATGTTTTTGAGCTGCAACACGCCCCGAGCCTGGTCCTCAACGATCCAGCCCTTCTCCACCAGCTTAGCCATGATTTTTTCAGCTTCGTCCGGGGTGATACCGGCCAGATCAGCCAAGTCTTTACGGGGAATGTTGAACAGCTCAACGCTGTCGTCTACCGGTTCCCCGTAGGCCTCTTGGATGGCACTTAGGGTATTGGCCAGTTTAACCGCAGGGGGCTGCTGACGCAGCTGAAAGCGGAGGTTGGTCTGGCGTAGCCGCTGCACCATAATTTGCAGCAGGCGGTGGTGGAGTTGGGGGTCTTTAAATAGGGTTTGAATGAATCGCTGGGCCGAAATGCTCATCAGCTTAACGGCGGTGATGGCCACGACATCGGTAGAGCGAGGTGACTCGTCGAGAATAGCCATTTCACCAAAGAAATCGCCTTTGCCCAGCACGGCCAGGGTCATAGAGCTGTCTTCGGAATGGCGACGGACTTTGACCCAGCCCGCCTCAATGAAGTACACCGCGTTGCCCCAGGCATCTTCCATCACCACAGCGCGATCGGCGGGGTACTCGTGGTGGGTAGCCACAGAAGCCAGCCAGTCTACGGTTTCGGGGCTGGCGGACTGAAAGAGGGGATAATGTTTGCTGAGCGTATCGGCTTGCATAGCTGGCATAAAGGGCGCAGGTTAAGGAGTGACGATCGGGCTAGCTGGGCTAAGCCAACGATGATGGCGGTTGTTACCCCATGGTACCCACAAAACTCAGGCCGACTAAAGCAGGGTAGCTATCGTGGCAGCCCGATCGCAGCGGCGATGGCACCTAGGGGCGATCGCAGCGCCTCCACATAGCTGGGCCAACCCACCACAATGGGCTGCTGGTGGATCAGGGTAGAGGGGGCAACCTCGGGTTCTGTGAACTGAATCGGCTGCCCCGCCAGGTCGCAGCACACCAGCCCCGCCGCTTTCGCCAGGGCCAGCGGGCCAGTGGTATCCCACAGTTTGACACGCCCGTTCAGGTAAATGTAGATGCCTGCCTGGCCGGTAATCACCGCCAGCACCTTGAGGCCAAAGCTCCCGAGAGAGAGGAATTGCACCCCTGGGCAGGACTGGGCGATCGCATCGCCAAATCGCCGCTTATCCTTATCCCCAATCACCATCGACCAGCCCTGGCTGGGGTCAAAGGTCGGTTCCTTGGGCACCAGCGGCTGGGGTTCGCCACCACCGGTTTGCTCAAACAGCCCCCACCCCGGCCCACCCCAGACGAGGCGCTGGGACACCGGGGCATAGATCCAGCCCGCCTCCGGGCTACCATCGACGACTCGGCCCACCATGACCGAATAGTGATCTCGACCCTGGATAAAGTCGTCGGTGCCGTCAATGGGATCGACAAACCAAAGAGTGCGATGGCCCCCTGGGGTCAAACCTTGACCATCGCTGCGCCGAAACTGCTCCGCCGTAGCGCGATTCTCTTCAGTGATAATGCCATCGGCGGGAAAGATCGCCTGCATCCCGGCCAGCAGCTTTTGGTCGAGCAGCTGATCGACCGTCGTCACGTAGTCATCGACCCCTTTCTCAAACACCTGGAACGATTCGTGGGACTGCTGACAGGCGTAGTCACCGCAGGCAATTATCAGTTGGTGCAGGGCAGCTAGATCCGAGGGGCAGATGGGGGGCATATCAGACTAAACTCAAAAAAATCAGAGCAGGGGTCATAGTTTTCAGAAAGACAACTTTCCCAAGCCCAGCACCCCGCCTCTCCGTCAGTGTAGTCTGGCCCCAGGGTAGAACACAAAACCAGGTACAAAAAATGGGCTGGCTAGCACAAGCTAACCAGCCCATCTCGGGAACGCGTTATGAGCCTACTGAAGCACCAGCTTGACGTTGGCGTTTTGCAGACCAGGACGCTTAACCTCAGCCAAGGTCTTGTTGACCGCGTACTTTTGGTTGATGGAGTTGATCAGTTCGGTCTGGTTGTGCTTTTTGGCCACACCCCAAAGGTCAGCGATCAGATCAAAGGAACCATCGACATTACGAGACCAACCCAGATCGTATTCACCATCCAGAACGGCAACAAGGTCGGCGCGGACACGCTGGCCGTTGTAACCGCGAACATCAGCTTCGGTCTTAGTGGCGATACCCAAGTCAGCCAGAGACTGCTTGAGGATCTCAGCATCGGTCACTTTGGTGCGAAGGGTGCTGAAGTGGGACATAAGGGTTTCCTCCTGTAGGGAAAATGAGAGAGACAACGAGGTTTGAGAGAGACAAAGCCAGGTAACCATACCAGGGTTATCTGGATACCAACTGCTAGCAAACGCTAGCCCTTCCCCCGGATACCGCCGGGAGGAAAGCCTGTTAAAACTCCATCCGCTGATACTCAGCGACGGAGGCTGCCGCCGGACGGGCCCGCTGGCGGGCCCAATCCCGCAGGGCGGTCACCTGTTCACTCATAGTCTTCGACAGCGGCAGCGTAGCGCGAATCGCCGCGATAATGTCGAGCTGAGTGAACTCACGTCCTTGGGCAAACGCTTCATACATGGCAGAAACGAGCCCCTGCTCAATCTCCGCCCCCGAAAATCCATCACAGACCTTGGTCAGCTGCTCTAGGTCAAAGCGCTCAATGTCGCGACGGCGCTTTTGCAGATGGATTTGAAAAATATCTTTTCGCTCTTCAGCGTTGGGCAAGTCGACAAAGAAAATCTCGTCGAATCGGCCCTTGCGCAGAAACTCACTGGGTAACTTTTCGATGCGATTTGCGGTGGCCATGACAAACACCGGCGAGGTCTTCTCCTGCATCCAGGTCAAGAAAGTACCAAAGATGCGGCTAGAGGTACCACCGTCAGAATCAGCCGATCCAACCCCACCGGCAAAGGCCTTATCAATCTCGTCAATAAACAGAATAGCCGGAGAAATAGACTCAGCGGTACGGAGAGCATTGCGCAGGTTAGCCTCGGACCGCCCCACGGTAGAGCCGTCGTAGACTCGACCCAAATCTAGCCGCAGCAGGGGCAGCCCCCACAGACGAGACGTGGTTTTAGCAATTAGCGATTTGCCGCAGCCGGGCACACCCAAAATCAGCATGCCCTTGGGCTGGGGCAAGCCATATTCCCGCGCCCGCTCGGTAAACGCATCCGATCGCTGCTTTAGCCAGTGCTTGAGTTCTTCCAACCCCCCCACAGAGTCGAGGGTTTCATCCACATCCATAAACTCTAGAATGCCGTTGCGGCGAATGAGTTGCTTCTTCTCAGACAGAACAATATCGACTTCCTCGGCAGTCAATCGCTTGGCCATGACCCGTGCTTTGCGATACACCTTTTCGGCTTCATCGCGGGTAAGGCCGAGAGCCGCTTTCAACAGTTTTTCGCGCTCTTCGGTAGAGATACTGTTGCCCCGAGCACGATTCATTTCGGTGGAAAGCACCTCGTCCAGCTCCGACATGTCGGGCAGGGGAAAGTCGAGCAGCACAACCTCTTTCTCGAGTTCAATAGGAATCTCTTGAACCGGAGACATGAGCACAATCGTTTTGCGCGTTCCCTTGAGGGCGACAATGGCATCCCGCAGGCAGCGAGTCACCGCTGGAGAATCCTTGAATGGGTGCAGATCCTTGAAGATAAAGATGCCAGGATCCTTCTGCCGAATAACCCACTCTACGGCCGCCTCAGGAGAAACCGTATTGTTGTTTTGGGTGCCAGTACCCTGGTTACCAAACTCCACCATGCCTCGAGTCATTGTCCAGGTATAGAGTCGCATAGGGGCTTTGACATCGGGCTCTTTAGAGAGATGCCGGGCCACTAAAGCGATAGTTTGTTCAGCCCGTTCTTCCTCAAAGGTGACCAGGTAGATCAGAGGATATTGGGCTTGAACCAGTACGTTTAAATCCTCTCTCATGACCAAATCCCTTATCAGGCGTATGGGGCATTGAAACCGTTATCTAAGCTAACTACAGCCAGGCCAGTCAAATCTGTACCTAGCAAACAACTAGCTCTCCCTCTTCTCGGGAACCAGAGCTGATAACAACCTCAGGCACAACAGGATCACTGAGGGCGCTGTTCTGAGTACCACCAATCACCTGGGAAATCTCAACCAGTTCTCCGTCACGCAGCATGACAGATGAGGTGCAAGCTGGACAATTGTGGATGCGATGGGTCTGACCAAAGGAGGTCTCTAAGCTCTCAGCAACGACCTCACCGTGGGACAGGTAAAAATCAATAGCACGCTTGGCAATGGAAGACATAGCCTCGCCCTCAACGGCAGAGCGAATCTTGAGCTGACGGTGTAAGTCAGGGGGCAAATATAGTGTGACCTTAGTAGCCTTTTGCTCTTCCATAGCGAACTTCTAAATTAGGTGTGACCCGGTTATGCAGTTACCTTAAGCGGGGTGCCTCTGGCCTGTCAAGCCGCTATGCTGGCTTAGCGTCATTCTTGTAACATTGCTTTACATGGCGCAAGGTTTCTTAGGGTCTAGTGGCAGAGCTTAGAGGTCAAAGTTGGTTTTGGGCTAGGTGCTAGGGAGATTTCCGGAACATAAAATCCCTCCTGAACCCACGAATTCTGGGTGCTGCAGTGTGGGCGTTGCCCACCATTGGTAGGGAAGTTTTCCAGGAATTACCTACGGTTTGCCCAGAATAATGATTTGCGCTTGCCCCTACCCTAGCGACATTGGACGAGATCGGGGGTAAACGTAAATTTATGCGACGGCCAGAGAATTCTCCCAAGGCGGGCCGATATGCTTTTGAAATTGTCGAGCCGTAGCGTTTCGTGGGCTAAAAGTTCCCGCCATGGCGCGGACGGCTGGCCGAGTGCATTGTCCGATTAGGTTGAGTAATCTCCCCGATTGCGGGGAATGTTGTGGTTATTCCGTTAGGTTATCTTGTCAGCCATGAAGTCGACCGTTACCCAGGGCACCCCCTCGACTGTTAGCCTCCAGACGACATCCTCGTCTGCGCAAGATTCTTTTCAGCACTGGTACGACAAAGGGGAGACCCTGGCCAATGCGGCGGCCTACGATCGCGCCCTGCGATGCTTCGAAGAAGCTACTATCCTCGAGCCTGACGCGATCGCGGCGCTGGTCTACCAGGCAGTATGTCTGATTCATCTGGAGCAGCCTGAGCAGGCCCTAGGGGTAGCAGACCGGATACTGGCGATCGCCCCTGAGCATCCCCAGGGCTGGCTGTATCGAGGCGTGGCCCAGCATCGACTCGGGCGTTATAAAGACGCCTACGCCAGCTATGAGCGAGTTCAGCCCTCCTAACGCCATCCCATTGCACTCCAGAGGGAGGGGTTTTCCCGTTGGGATGCGTTCTAGCCCCAACCGGGTCTGGAAATAGTTGAGGGACACCCAAAGTTCTGAAGCCAGACGGGCTGGAAAGAGTACACTTGAACGCACTAAGCTAGTTTTCGAGCGTTGTTCTATGGCTGGGGTTGAATCACCCACGGCGACGTTTCCCTCCCTGGAAACGGCCCTTAAACATCATTTTGGCTACGACCAGTTTCGCCCTGGGCAGCGCCCGGTCATAGAGGCGGTGCTAAAAAACCAGGATGCCCTGGTGATCATGCCCACCGGAGGCGGTAAGTCGCTGTGCTATCAGCTGCCTGCCCTGCTCAAGCTGGGGGTGATGGTGGTGGTATCGCCCCTGATCGCCCTCATGCAGGATCAGGTCGATAGCCTGACCGACAACGGCGTGGCCGCCACCTGTCTGAACAGCTCCCTCGACTACAACACCATTCGCCAGCGGGAGGCTGAGCTGCTGGCGGGCCACATCAAGCTGCTCTACGTGTCGCCCGAGCGGTTGATGAGCGCAGGCTTTTTTGGCCTGCTGGAGCGGCTGATTCAGACCGTCGGGGTGAGCGGCTTTGCCATCGATGAAGCGCACTGCGTCTCGGAATGGGGCCACGACTTTCGCCCCGAGTACCGCCAGCTGTCGGTGCTGCGGGAGAAATTTCCTCAGATTGAAGTGATGGGGTTGACCGCCACGGCCACCGAGCGAGTGCGCCAGGATATTGTCCAACAGCTGCGCCTGCGGGACCCCCTGATCCAGGTGTCGAGCTTCAACCGGCCTAACCTCTTCTACGAGGTGCGCCCCAAGGGTCGCGATGGCTATGGCGATTTGCTGCGCCAGGTGAAGCAAACCCAGGGGTCGGGTATTATCTACTGCCTCAGCCGCAAGCGGGTGGATGAGCTGGCCCAGCGACTCACCGCCGATGGTGAGTCGATCCTGCCTTACCACGCGGGCCTGGCTGACGACACTCGCCGAGATAACCAGACCCGGTTTATTCGAGACGATGTGCGGCTGATGGTGGCCACGGTGGCCTTTGGCATGGGCATCAACAAGCCTGACGTGCGGTTTGTGATCCACTACGATATTCCCCGCAACATTGAGGGCTACTACCAGGAGAGTGGGCGGGCCGGGCGGGATGGTGAGGCCGCCCACTGCACCCTGTATTTGGCCTACGGCGACGTGGCGACGGCGGACTATTTGATTGGCCAAAAGCCCGACGCTGACGAGCAACGCATTGCCCGCCAGCAGCTGCGGCAAATGGTGGACTACGCCGAAACCACGGTGTGCCGCCGCCGGGTGCAGCTCAGCTACTTTGGCGAACTCCTAGAGGGACTGTGCCACCACTGCGACAACTGCACCAACCCACCCCCGGTGGAAGATTGGACCCTGGAAGCACAAAAGTTTCTCTCCTGCGTGGCCCGCTGCCAGGAGCGGTTTGGCATGGCCCACATTATTGACGTGCTGCGGGGTTCGAAAAAGCAAAAGGTAATGGATTTGGGCCATGACCAACTGTCGACCCATGGCATTGGCAAAGATCGCTCCGTGGACGAGTGGCGATTATTGGGGCGATCGCTCCTGCATCAACGGCTAGTCGATGAAACCACCGACGGCTATCCGGTGCTCAAGCTCAACGCGGCCAGTTGGCAGGTGCTGCGCAAGCAAATTGCTGTGGCGGTGGCTGTCCCGAAGGACTTTGCCCCCGGCCCAGCGGAGGCCTCGACCCAGGACGATACCCCAGAGGTGGCCCAGCTGTTGACGGTGCTCAAGGCCCTGCGCAAGACCCTAGCCGACCAGCAGAGCGTGCCGCCCTACGTGGTGTTTCCAGAGTCGGCCCTGCGGCAAATGGCCCAAACCCGGCCCCAAACCCTGGAGGCCTTTAGTCAGGTTTCGGGGGTGGGCAGCCGCAAGCTGGCCCAGTATGGGGAGGTGTTTACCGATGCCATTCGCCAGTTTTGTGCCGACTATGGCCTAGAGTCTGATCCGGGGGCGGCGGGGCGGCGCGATCGCCCCCTCCGGGAACGGCGTCAAACCACGGGCGACACCCACCGCCACACCCTAGAGCTGCACCGCCAGGGGCTTTCCATGGCCGAGATTGCCGATCAGCGCGGGCTCAAGTCCAGCACCATTGCCAACCATCTGGAGCAGTTGATCCGCCAGGGCGAGGCGGTGGAGGTGGATAATTTGGTAGCGGTAGATCGGCAACACACGATTGTGGCGGTGCTGGCCGAGCTGGAGAATGCATCGCTGACGGACATTCGCGATCGCCTCGACCCCACCTACAGCTACGAAGAGATTCGCCTGGTGCGGGCTGCATGGCAAAGGGAACAGCCGGGGTAGACCGGCTGGCTTACCGGTGCTTGGCGCTGATGGTGGCGCTGGCCAGAGAGCTGAGCCCAACCTTGCCCCTCAAGGCGTGCCGTCTTCGCTGGGCCCCACCCCAGGGGGGCTGGCTATGGTCGGCTGGGGCGAGTCAAAGGTTAGCGCGCTGAGCAATTCCACCAACCGGGCAGGATTGGTTAAGTAAAGATAGCCGACCAGGGCTTCGAACCCGGTAGATTGCTGATAAATCTGACTATCGACTCGGCGAGGGCCACGGGAAGAGGCGTTGCGTCCTCGCCGCAGTAGGTCTTTCTCGGCTTCGGTCAGTAACGGCGTGAGCTGCTGCACTTGATAGGCCTGCTGCTCGGCCCGCACCTGACTGACCACCTGCTGGTGAAACGCTTGAATACGCTTAGGGGGAAATAAAAACATTCCCCGCACAAACAGCTCGTATACGGCATCGCCGATGTAGGCCAAAGCGACGGGAGATAGGGCATTAACCTGCTCTGGGGTCAGTGCCCTAGCCAAGCCATGGTCACCGAACTGAAGCAGCCATGGCAGGCGGTCGGGAGGAGTCTCAGGGGACAGTTCGGCCACGCGTCTCTCTGGCTCAGCCAAGGGAGGATTCAGGCTAGGCACTGGGAGGGTTGTCGAGGTTCGCGATCGCATCATCCACCGAGGGCTGTAGCGACAAAAACTTCTCTAGCCGTACCAGTTTCACCGTTTGGGTCACCCGAGGGTTAGTCACCACCTGCACCGTACCGCCATCGGTGGTGGCTTTTTTCACCAGTTGCACCAGGGCACCCAGGCCAGAACTATCCACAAAGTCGATGGTAGCCAAATCCAAGATGATATTCTTCGGCCCTGCCTCCACGTACTTGGCCATGGCCTTGCGAAAGGCTGGTTCCGAGAACGCGTCTAGCAGACCCGTGAGGCGAAAGAGTTGATAGGTTCCCCTGACATCGCGGGTGCCTCGTAAGCTTACGGTCAGGGTTAGAGATTCAGCGATGGGAAACCTCCTCGTGCTCCAATTCGACGTTAAATATAGGTCAGGATACAGCCGTCTGCAAGGGGTGGAACCGTACCTCGCGGCAAAGCCTGAAACTA
Organism: Cyanobacteriota bacterium; assembly: GCA_027483425.1. Classification (GTDB taxonomy): domain Bacteria; phylum Cyanobacteriota; class Cyanobacteriia; order Phormidesmidales; family Phormidesmidaceae; genus Nodosilinea. Next base: position 11,603 of record JAIXUR010000037.1, read on the forward strand.
GGCCAGACCGACAACAGACCTAGAACCGTTGCCCTGCCGTAGACAGATAGCATATAGCGGTTTGGCTAAATTGTGCCACGCTGATTAGCCGGTTCCCACCAATTGCCTATCCATAGTTTGGCTGTCATCGGCCCACGGGGCTGAAGCCAGCCTTAGATCAGGATAGTTCAGACTATTTTTTTGAGCCGGAATACCCGAAAGTCTCCGGGTCATAGCGACTGACGGTGGGTACGCATGGTGTCGACAAATTTAGCAAACAAGTAGTCGGCGTCGTGGGGGCCAGGGCTAGCTTCGGGGTGGTACTGCACCGAGAACAGGGGTAGGGTTTTGTGGGCTAGGCCGGCCACGGTCTGGTCGTTCAGATTGAGGTGGGTCACCGTCACCGTATCTTCAGGAATAGAGGCGGCATCCAGGGCAAATCCGTGGTTTTGGCTGGTGATTTCAACCTGCTGCTGCAATCCGCAGGGCTGATTCAGCCCCCGGTGGCCAAACCGTAGTTTAAAGGTGGAGGCCCCGAGGGAGAGCCCCAAAATTTGATGGCCCATGCAAATGCCAAAGGTGGGCAACGAATAATCTAACAACGCCTGGACCAGTTCGGGGGCTTTGGTCACGGCGGCTGGGTCACCGGGGCCGTTGGACAGAAAGATACCATCGGGCTGGTAACCCATAATTTGCTCTGGGGTGGTGTTGGCGGGCACCACAATCACCCGACAGCCGTAGCTGGCCAGGCGGCGTAGAATGTTGCGCTTCACCCCAAAATCAACGGCAACCACGGTCATTGGGGTGCCATCAGCTGAGGCTGGCACCGTGGGGCCAAACTCCCAGGCCGCATCGGTGACCTCAGTCCACTCATAGACGTGGTCGGTGGTCACTTGATCGACCAGGTTTAACCCGGTCATGGGGGGCGCATCCTGAAGCTGGCGCAGCAGTTCCTCGGGGTCAAGCACTGTGGTCGAGATCGCCCCGTTCATAGCCCCTACCGTTCGTAGTCGCCGGGTCAGGGCACGGGTATCGATGCCAAAAATACCAGGAATTTTATGGGTCTTCAGATAGTTGGGCAACGACTGGGTCGATCGCCAATTACTGGGAATTTCACAGATGTTGCGGGCGATCGCACCCTTAATATGGGGGTGATGGGACTCTTCATCGTCAGGGTTGACGCCAGTGTTGCCCAGTTCTGGGTAGGTAAAGGTGACAATTTGGCCGCAGTAGCTGGGGTCGGTCATGACTTCTTGATATCCAGTCATGCCGGTGTTGAACACCACCTCTCCCATGACGGTGCCCGGTGCCCCAAAGGACCAACCCCGAAACACTGAGCCATCGGCCAATACAAGCACGGCAGGGGGGGCATCGGGGAAGACCATGGTGAGTTGCTCAGCGCTACGAATCGCTATTATCCTAAGGCCTAAAGCCTAAATTTCAGCGCTTCCCTCAGGATTAAATCAGGGATTAAATTTTCTGCGTGGGGCAAACGGTTTAGGGTGCCAGGTGCCAGGGTTGAGGGTTAGGGTTTGACTATAAAAGTGGTTGGTCAGGGCATTCTGATCGTTGAGTACAGCGTTTAAGACGGTGAAATAACCATGGGCAAACCCTGGGCGATGACGCGGTGGTTGATGCTCGGGGCTCTGGCCTGGGGGGTAGGGGGCTGTGGATTGCCCCTGCCAGGGCTATCGACAACCCCTGAGGCCCCTGTAGAGGAGACTAGCCAGGCGGTTCTATCGGTGCAGCCCAGTGAGGCTCCAGCGCCCCAGGCAGCCCCAGCGCCCCAAGCAACCCAGACCGACACCTTCCGGGAGGCGGTGAACCGGGCCACCAGCGCCGTCGCCATTGGCCAATCGGCCCAGTCGACGGAGGATTGGCAACTGGCGGCGAGCCGCTGGCAGCAGGCGATCGCCCTCATGGAGCAGGTGCCCAATAACAACCCTCGCCATGGCTTAGCCCAAACCAAAGCCCAGGAATATAAGCAAAACCTGGCCGCAGCCCAGCGCCGGGTGACGGAAGGGATCATAACGGCCCCGGCTCCGGCCCCCGTCGCTTCAACCCTCCCGGCGGGGCTAGCGGCCCAGATTCCGATTCAGGGTCGCCAGGGGGGCACCCCGGTGGTGACCGTTACCCTCAAGGGAGCCAGCGGGGCCCAGTCCTTTATGATGCTGTTTGACACGGGCGCGACGGGCACCCTAATTACCCCCGAAATGGCCCAGGCGGTGGGGGTCGTGGTGGTGGGCCAAACCCAGGCCAGAATCGCCGATGGCAGCGTGGTGACATTGCCCATTGGCTACGTGGATGCGGTGGAACTGGGGGGACTGCGGCGGGAAAAGGTCAAGGTGGCGATCGGCGGCAGTTATGGCCTGCTCGGCCAAGACATCTACGGCGAGTACGGTATTGCCATTGGCTCTCACCTGATTAACCTACACAAGTAAGCAGGCGCAGGGTAGCTCGTTTCCAGGCCGCTGGGTTTGTGCGATTATCAGCAGGTCATGCGTGTCATTCTGTTGGGTCTCCTATGCCTGTGTCTGTGCTGCCTGCCGCTGCGGCTGCCCTGAGCGAACCGACATCCGTCGCGTTAGCCGCGCGGGTGCAGTTAGCGGCGGTCACTACTCCCTTACTCGCAGCGCCCATTCCCACCGCCTACGTCGCCGCCCCAGAACCAATGACCGGCGGCGGCCCCTCGGTTTTGCTGATCCACGGTTTCGACAGCTCGCTGTTTGAGTTTCGTCGGTTATTGCCCCTGCTCGAGCCCCACGCCCCGACCTGGGCGATAGATCTGCTGGGGTTTGGGTTTAGCGATCGCCTCCTCAGCCCCGATCTCTCCCCCGGGGCCATTAAGCTACACCTGCACAGTTTTTGGCGGCAGATGATCGACCGTCCGGTGGTGCTGGTGGGAGCTTCGATGGGGGGAGCCGCCGCCCTCGATTTTGCCCTCACCTACCCCGATGCCGTGGCCGGACTCGTGCTGATCGACGGGGCCGGGTTTGCGGCTGGCCCGGCCATGGGCAACCTGATGGTGCCGCCGCTCGATAGCTGGGCCACGGCTTTTTTGCGTAACCCTCGGGTGCGGCGCAGCATTAGCCGCCAGGCCTACTGCGACAAAACCTTCGTTACCCCCGATGCGGAACTCTGTGCCGCCCTGCACTTGGCCTGCCCCGGCTGGAAGGAGGCGCTGATTAGATTTACCAAAAGCGGCGGCTATAACTTCTTGGCCCCCAAGATTCCTCAGATTGCCTGTCCCACCCTGGTGATCTGGGGGGAGCAGGATAGGATTTTGGGGACTCAAGATGCCCGCCGGTTTGAGCGCGCGATCGCTGGCTGTGAGCTGGTTTGGGTACCCCAGTGCGGCCATGTGCCCCACCTCGAAAAAGCGGCGGAAACCACGGCGGCGGTGCTCCCCTTCCTGGGTAGGCTGGGGTGATTCTGGGGTGATTCCGGGGTGATTTAACGCGGCCATCCCCCAACTCCCTGGGCCCAGGGGCCGCAAATTTGGCCTGGATGTTTCAAAATATGAAGGAGGCCGGCTCAACCCATGGCCTCCACCCATTTCACCCTGTTGCTTTTGGAGCCCTCTGTAAACGGGTATGACACAACTTCTCCCCGAGACAAGTACCGTTGATGCACCGACCGTCGTTCCAGAGGCCCAGGGCACTGCCGCCGAGGCTAGGCCCCTCAGCCCCTTTGTCGCCCGCCACCTGGGCCCGACGGAGGCCGATACCCAGGGAATGCTAGCCGCCCTCGGGTATGAGTCCCTGGAAGACCTGATCGGCGCTACCGTACCTGCGGCGATTCGCCTCCAGCAGCCCCTCAACTTGCCCCAGGGGCTAGACGAAGCCGCCGCGTTGGCCCAGCTGAAAGCCCTGGCCAGCCAAAACCAGGTGTGGCGATCGTACCTGGGACTGGGCTATGCCAATACCCTCACGCCCCCGGTCGTACAGCGAAACGTACTGGAAAACCCCGGCTGGTATACCCAATACACCCCCTACCAGCCTGAAATTTCCCAGGGGCGGCTCGAAGCCCTGCTCAACTTTCAAACCCTGGTGACTGACTTAACCGGGATGGAAATCGCCAATGCCTCTCTGCTCGATGAAGGCACCGCCGCCGCCGAAGCCATGACCCTGGCCTTTAATGCCCGCAAGCAAAAGAACGCCAAAACCTTCTGGGTGTCTGCCGCCTGTCACCCTCAAACCCTGGATGTGGTCAAAACCCGTGCCCTGCCCCTGGACATCGAAGTCGTGGTTGGCGACCACCGCACCGCTAGCGTTGACGCCTCCTGGTTTGGGGTGCTGCTGCAATACCCCGCCACCGACGGAGCGATCTACAACTACGAGGCGTTTGTCACCCAGGTTCACGCCGCTAAGGCCCTGGTCACCGTCGCCGCCGACCTGCTCAGCCTGACGCTACTGAAGCCCCCCGGCGAGTTTGGGGCCGATATTGTAGTGGGTAACACCCAGCGCTTTGGTGTCCCCCTCGGCTTTGGTGGCCCCCACGCCGCCTTCTTTGCCACCCGGCAGACCTTTGCCCGCAAGCTGCCGGGCCGTCTGGTGGGAGTCTCTAAGGACACCTACGGCAACCCGGCCCTCCGCCTGACCCTGCAAACCCGTGAACAGCACATTCGCCGCGATGCCGCCACCAGCAATATCTGTACTGCCCAGGTGCTGTTGGCCATCATGGCCAGCATGTACGCGGTGTACCACGGGCCAGAGGGGCTGAGGGCGATCGCCACTCGCATCCAGTCCCACGCCCAAACCTTGGCGGCCGTGCTCACCGCCGCTGGCTTTGAGCTGGGGGAAGACCCTATTTTTGACACCCTGCGGGTGTCGGTGGGCGATCGCCAGGCGGCCATTCTGGCCCGCGCCGCCGACCACCGCATTAATCTGCGGGTGTTCGACAGCGAAACGCTGATCGTGGCTCTGGACGAAACCGTCACTGAAGCGGATCTTGAGGATCTGATCACTGTATTTACGGGGGACTCGACGGCACAATTCGCGGCGGGGGGTCTCGCGGCGGGGGGGAACGTGGGTCTCGCGGCGGGGGATGGCCGTGGGTCGCCAGGGGTGGGTGATGGCTCGACCCACGCTACGGGGTCTGTCTATGTCGAAGCCAAACTCCAAACTCCAAACTCTAAAACCCAAAATCCAACCCTCCCCGCCCCCTTTCGCCGCACCACCCCCTACCTCACCCACCCCACCTTCCACCGCTACCACTCCGAGACGGAGATGCTGCGGTACCTGTATCGCCTTCAGAATAAAGACCTGTCCCTGGCGACTGCCATGATTCCGCTCGGGTCTTGCACCATGAAGCTCAACGCCACCGCTGAGATGGTGCCCGTGACCTGGCCAGAGTTTGGGCAGATCCATCCCTTTGCGCCAGTCGAGCAAGCCACCGGCTACCGCCAGTTATTTACTGACTTAGAAAGCTGGCTGGGGGAAATTACCGGCTTCGACGGAGTTTCCCTCCAGCCCAATGCCGGTGCCCAGGGAGAATACACTGGGCTGCTGGTGATTCGCGAGTACCACCAGCGGCGCGGCGACCATCACCGCATTGCCTGCCTGATTCCCCAGTCGGCCCACGGTACAAACCCGGCCAGCGCCGTGATGGCGGGGATGACGGTGGTGCCCGTAGCCTGCGACGAGGATGGCAATATTGACCTGGCCGACCTGAGGGCTAAGGCTGAGCAGCACAGCGACAACCTGGCGGCGCTGATGGTCACCTACCCCTCCACCCACGGGGTGTTTGAAGCCGAGATTGCCGCCATTTGCGCCCTCGTTCATAGCCACGGCGGCCAGGTGTACATGGATGGGGCCAACATGAACGCCCAGGTGGGCCTCTGCCGCCCCGCCGACTTTGGGGCCGATGTGTGCCACCTCAACCTGCACAAAACCTTCTGTATTCCCCACGGGGGCGGCGGGCCAGGGGTCGGGCCGATTGGGGTGAAGGCGCACCTGGTGCCTTACCTACCCAGCCACAGTCTGGTCGCTGGCGTGGGCGGCCACCAGGGCATTGGCGCAGTCACCTCAGCCCCCTGGGGCAGCGCCAGCATTCTGCCGATTTCGTGGATGTACATTGCCATGATGGGCGGCCCAGGACTAAGGCGGGCCACTGAGATTGCCATTCTCAACGCCAACTACATCGCCCAGCGCCTGGCAGGGCACTACGACATTCTCTACACCGGGCAGAATGGGCGCGTGGCCCACGAGTGCATTTTGGATGTGCGGCCCTTTAAAACCTCCGCTGATGTGGGGGTGGAAGATGTGGCCAAGCGGCTGATTGACTATGGCTTTCATCCGCCCACCATGTCGTGGCCGGTGGCGGGCACCCTGATGGTCGAACCCACCGAAAGCGAGTCGAAGGCCGAGCTAGACCGCTTCTGCGACTCCATGATCGCCATTCGCGGCGAAATTCAGGCCATTGAAACGGGCCAGGCGGATCGCGACAACAATCTGCTCAAAAATGCCCCTCACACCGCCGCCGACCTGGTCTCTGAGTGGCACCGGCCCTACAGCCGGGAGCAGGCGGTCTTTCCCACGGCGTTTACCCGCAGCGCTAAGTTTTGGCCAGCGGTCAATCGCATTGATCAGGCCTACGGCGATCGCAACCTGGTCTGCTCCTGTATTGGCATGGATGCCTACGAAGACGCCTAGGCGTCACCTAGGGGAGGCTAAACGCACCGTTGCCCCGCCCCGGCATCGTTGCCCCGGCATTGTCCAGCCTAGAGGGGCGATTCTATAGGGGCGCGACCCAAAAGGCGCGACAACCAGCGCCGTTGCCCTTAAGCTAAAGCTGTTGATTTCCTGGGACCTTATCCCCCATGGCCAACCCTCCGCAACCTAAGGTCATTTTTTTAGATGCCGTTGGCACGTTGTTTGGGGTGTCGGGCAGCGTTGGCGACATCTACGCCCAGCTAGCCCAGCACCACGGCATTACCGCTGACCCGGCTACCCTCAACCAGGCCTTTTTCCGGGCCTTTAGGGCGGCCCCAGCCATGACTTTTCCCGGCAGCGACCCGGCCACCATCCCCGAGCAGGAATACCTCTGGTGGCGGGTGATTGCCCAGCAGACCTTCAGCAGTGCCGGGGTGCTCGATCGCTTTGTGGACTTTGATAGTTTCTTTGCCGACCTCTATGCCCACTTTGCGGGCCCTGAGCCCTGGGTGCTTTACCCCGATGTGCCGCCAGCCCTAGAGCGCTGGCGGCGGCGGGGCATTACCCTCGGGGTGATTTCAAACTTTGACACCCGGCTGTACCAGGTATTGGACGAGTTAGCCCTGACCAGCTATTTCAGCTCAATCACCCTTTCCTCGGAGGCCGGGGCGGCTAAACCCGATGCCCTCATTTTTGCCACCGCCCTCCAAAAGCACGGCTACGAGGCCAGCCAGGCTTGGCATCTGGGCGACAGCAAAACCGAAGACCTAGAAGGAGCCAACGCGGCGGGGCTCCACGGCATTTTGGTGAAGCGCCAGGGGGACTAATCCCTCAGCCTAGGCGACCTGGCCCTTAAACACTAGCTCCGCCGGGCCAGTCATATAGACCCGGTTGTCGGTCGCTGACCATTCAATGTGCAAGGGGCCACCGGGAAGTTCTACGGTGGCGGCGCGATCGCACACCCCATTCAGCACCCCCGCCACCAGCGCCGCGCAGGCCCCCGTACCGCAGGCCAGGGTAATGCCAGCCCCCCGTTCCCACACCCGCATTTTGAGATAGTCGGGCCGTACCACCTGGATAAACTCAGTGTTAATGCGCTGGGGAAAGGCCTCGTGGTGCTCAAACTGAGGCCCGAGGGTATCTAGGGCAATGGCCGCCACATCTGCCACAAAGGTGATGCAGTGGGGGTTGCCCATGCTCACGCAGGTGACCGGCCAGATCTGGTCAGCCACCGTCAGCGGCAGATTCACCACCTTCTCCCCGGCGGCAGCCAGGGTGGTGGGAATGTCTGGAGCCAGCAGGTAGGGGGGGCCCATATCGACCGTGACCTGTCCATCGGGTTGTAGGGTCGGCGAAATGAGCCCCGCCAGGGTGTGAATGCGGTAGGTGTGAGGCATCGGGGGAGGGGTACCATCGGCCGCTTCCAGGGCCCCTAAAAACTTGGCCATACAGCGAATGCCGTTGCCGCACATCTCGGGTTCTGAGCCGTCGGAGTTGTAGATGCGCATGGTGTAGTCGGTGCCCCCTTGCCCCGGCAGCGCAAAGATGACGCCGTCTGCGCCAATGCCAAAGTGGCGATCGCACCAGGCCACCGCCTGCTCAGAACTCAGCACTGGCTCTGGCTGATGGCGGTTGTCTATCAAAATAAAATCGTTGCCCAAGCCGTGGTACTTGCTGAATTCCATACGCTATAACTGTCGACGGGATGAGATTCATTATTCACTAAAACGCGTGGAGCAGGGCCTTGTCCCGCCCTACCCCAGCTCCCCCCTATCCCTTAGATTTCCTTAACAAGTGCCCCACCGCTGTCACCTAACCTGGTCGAACGGGGTACGGTAAGACCAGCCTTCGTTCAGTAGCTTAGTACCATGTCCCAAGAGTTTGCCACCGGGTTTCCCAGCGTTCGCCAAATCCAAAACCTGATTCGAGACCAACAAGCTGTCGAGGTCAAGCTTATGACTGGCGACCTCCTCTCTGGCCATATCCTTTGGCAAGACCCCCAATGCATCTGCCTGCAAACCGAAGACCAGAGCAAGCACCAAATTTGGAAGCAGGCGATTGGCTTTCTGAAATATTCGTAATTCGCCACGCCACCCCTAGACAGTCTTCATAATCATCGTTGTGGACTCCTCGATGGATCGGGGCACACTAAACCCAGGTGGATACCACCCCTGTAGATGGCTCGGCTCTTTGATTTTAGTAAAAGCCGTTAATCCGCCAGTGTTATGGAGATTTATGGAGCGTTTGGCCAAATGACTATCGAAAAAATTGTTGAGCAAGCCCTACAAGACGGCTATTTGACCCCAGCCATGGAAGCCGAAGTCGGTCGCATCTGCGATACCGCCGCTGAGCTTTCCATTGAAGAATACATGGCCCTCGATCGCCTGATGGGTGCCCTGCTCACCGGCGAAGTGGTGGCCGTACCCCGCAAACAGTTCATCAACGTGATGGAAGAGCTGGTGCTGACCGAGGCCATCTCACGGGTGGCTGAAATTGAGTCCACCTCCGATAAAACCCTCGATCTGGGCGACATTGCGGCCTATGCCCTCAACCGGCTACCGCCCCTCTACGCCACCACCGAAGAAGGGGCCAACTTCCAGCGAGAAAATGCTCGCGGCGAGCTCTCTGACCTGATTGCCGAACAGGTGAAACAGGCCATTTCCCGCAACCTCGACAAGCCCGATTTCTACCCCGATCGCCAGACCATTCAGAAAAAGACCGGCGACAATGTGCTCAGCCAGGTCAGCTCACTCCTCCAAGACCATGCCCACAAATTCGAGCCAGCGTTGAAGGCGTAGGTGGAGTCAAGGGGTGGCATCTACTCAGCCTTCTGCTACGTTTGCACAACCTATGGATCAGGGTCCTGATTGAGCCGATGGTATTGGCTCAATCAAGACCCTGATTTTTTTCAGATCATTCCAGGACTGCCCACCGCCATTAAAGCGTGACGCCTGGCCCAAGGTCTGGTGGGTGACCGTGACCACTACCACGAGCTGAGTTCCAGCCCCAACCCCAGGGCCACCCATAAACCCACTATGGGAAAGTTGGGGGCTGTGACCGCTGCGACGTGGCATCCGGTTTTGAGTCATGGGTTGGGTGTAAAGTTGGGAGTTTCGAGCGAGAATAGAGATTGTTGTACTTTCCCCATATCCTATGACTCGGCGCAGTGGCCAAAAGCTAGTAGCTGACCCCATTGCGGCGTTGAGCCAGGGCAGTTTTTTATTTCGGCAGCTAGAACCAGAGGATCTCCATCCCCACCTTAATCCTGACCAGCTGATTATTGAGAAGCTGTACTCGAATCGCCCTATTCACACTGCTTTTCGGCCCCATGTTTGGCTCGATTATCTCTACGTGATCATGGACGGTGGCCCGATCATCATGCGCAGCACGCCCCTCGACCGGGTTATTGCCATGACCTACCCGGCTGGATGCTTTGGCATGCGGAGCCTGCCGGTGGGATTTGGCACGGTGGCCCAGGGCTTTCCCAGCCTGGTGGAGGCGTACAAAACCACCGATGTGATTAAGGTGCCGATAGTCGCCGTCAAGGCCCTCTATGCGGCCAACCCGACCTTTCAGCAGCGCTATGACCTGCTGTTTGAGCTGCGAGAAAAGTTTCAGTACCACCTGCTAAACTGCAGCACCTACCCGCCCCAGGCGGTGGCTTCGCTGCTGCGGGCGTTGGTGTACCAGGAGCGATCGCTGGGCAACCAGCCCGGCAGCACCGGCGAGTACCACTTCGATTTACCGATTGATTTGATCGCCCGCGCCTGTCAACTGAACCACCGCACCGTGGAGCAGGTGCTCAAGGGCCTGACCAAGGCTGGGTATCTGAAGGCCAGCAAATCGGTCGATCATGGGGTGGACGAGGTACACATTATCGACCCTGAAGGGCTGAAAGAAGTCTATGGGGCCACCCGTGACAAGGTATCTTGGTGGCCCCTCAAGTAGGGTGAAGCGGTTGTTTGCAAAGGGTTGTTCCAGGTGTAGTTTGCCGTCAAGAGGCGGCAAACTACACCTGGAATGACCTAGCACGGTCACACCGCTGAGGCATCTTGAGGGCGATAATAATCTCAGACAAGACGCTTGGATCGCCCTAAGCTATAGCCAGTACAGGAGGCCAGCGATGGCAAACTTTAGCCGCACCTGGTGGGGAAAGAACTTTATCACGGCGATCGAGCGCCTGACCGACTCGGGACGATTGCAGCGGGGGCGTTCCTACGCCAGCGGCGGCAAGGTCAAAAGCTTTGAGATCGACGGCGGGCTGGTTACCGCTAAGGTGCGGGGGTCGGTAAACCCCTACTTTGGGGTGACCAAGGAACCGCTGTACACCACCACCCTTGATTTTGCGCCGATTAGCAAGGCCAAGTGGAGCGCCGCGATCGCCCTGATCGCCTCCAAGGCCAGCCTGATCTCCCGGCTGTTGCTGAACGAAATCCCCGACAACATTGAAGACAGCTTCAAAACCCTGGGCCTGAACCTGCTGCCCGCCAGCGCCAAGGACTTTAAGACCCAGTGCTCCTGCCCCGACTACAGCAACCCCTGCAAACACATCGCCGGGGTCTATTACCTGATTGCCGCCGAGCTCGATCGCGACCCCTTCCTGCTGTTTGAGCTGCGGGGGCTGCCTCGGGAAGCGCTCAAGGCCGAGTTAGCTAAATCGCCCCTGGGGCAGGCGCTGTCGGCGGAGCTCTCGGCCCAGCAGCTGCCTCCGGTGCCCGTGGCGCATTACTACACCCAGCCCCAGACCGTTGAGGCCGCCGCCCCCAGCCTCAAAGACTTTTGGCAGGGCGAAAAGCGCTTACCCCAGACCCTTGAGGTGGCCACGACCTCGGTGGTTCCCGCCATTTTGGTCAAAAAGCAGGGGGATTTCCCCGCCTTTTGGTCTCGGGATAATTCCTTCATTGCGGCGATGGAGGGCCTCTACGATCGCGTACGCACCAAAAACAAAGACCGCCTGTAGGGGGCTAGCCATTGAGATCCCAGGGTTTTTCTGAGGCGTGGAAACAACCTCAGCTAACTGCCAGAAAAACCCTGGGATCTGGGCAACCTCTACACAGCTCCAGCAAAGACCGCTACCGGCACCCGCTTATAGGCAGGCGTCCCAGACCTGGGTTCAATCCGCGCCTTCATCAGTACATTGGCCTCGGGGTAAAACATTAGCGCCGCGCCCGATCGCACCGCCCCGAAAATGATCTCAATGCCGTCGAGCTGACCGGCATCGCCCCGCACGCTCACCCGCTGGTGCTCGGCAAAACCGGCCTGGTGGGCATCACCCGCATTCATCAAAATGCAGTGGCGGTGGGGCATCCCCCGGTACTTATCAGCCTCCTGATAGACCACCGTGTTGTGCTGGCCGTAGCTGCGTCCGGTGATCAAGGCCAGCACCAGCGCCGGGCGGTGCCGGGCGGACAGGTCAAAATCCTCCAGGGTCGGCAGCGTTAGGGACGGCAACGGGGTGAGCTGCATCTGCGCCTTGCCCGACGGGGTGGGAAACGTCGGTGCCAGCAAAATTCGCCCACCGATGGTGAACTCGGCGTTGGTGTCATCGATCGCGCCGATTTTTTCGTAGCCGGGAATGGTCTGGGCAATCAGCTGGCGCACGTAGCGGGTATCGTGGAGCCGCCGCCAGTCGATCGGCTGGTTGCCGTGGAGGCGGTGGGCCAGCTCCGCCAAAAAGTCGATCTCTGAGACCAGATCGGCCTCGGTCAGATGGGTTTTACCGGGGCTGTTGAGCCGCACAAAATTATTGCCTGACTCGACGGTAGTCCTGTGGGGGTTCTCGAACCGAGCGTAGACCGGCACGATGATGGTGTTTTGCCGCGCCAGCCCGTGGAAGTGGCCCTGGTTGGGCTTGGTCGAGAGGTAGATAATGGTGTCGATGTGGCCGAGGGCGCGCTTAGCCTGGGTCAGGTCGGGGTTGGCGGCATAGAGGTTGCCCCCCAGGCACAGCAGGGTATCGACCAGGCCCCGATCCGCCGCTTCGATCAGGGCGCGGGCGTCGTAGCCGGGCTCTCGTTTAAGCGATTGGCCCAGCAGCTTCTCTAGCGCCTCGCGAATGGTGGCTTTGAGGTGGGCTGTCACCCCCATGGAGCCAAAGCCCTGGACGTTGGAATGGCCGCGAATCGGCATGAGGCCCGCGCCGGGCTTGCCCACGTTACCGGTGATCAGGGCGGTATTGGCAATGCTAAAGATGTTGTCGACGCTGTTGGCCTGGTGGGTGATGCCCATGGCCCAGGCAAAGACGACATTCTGGCTGCTATGAATCATCTCCGCCGCCGCGACAATGTCCGGCAGCGCCAGGCCGCAGGTGGCGGTGATCGATTCCCAGTCGGTGGCGGTCACCTGGTCGATCACCGCCTGCCAGTTGTCGGTGTAGGCCTGGAGGTAGTCGTACCGCACCCAGCCCCGCTCCAGCAGCACTTTTTGAATGCCCACAAACAGGGCCAGGTCGCTGCCCGGTATCGGCTGCAAAAACAGCGAGGCGATTTCCTCACCCTGCACCAGCCGCAGCGGGTGGGCCGGGGAGCCAAACTTGACCAGGCCCACTTCTTTGACGGGGTTGATCGCGATGACTTTGCCGCCGCGATCGCGCAGTTCAATCAGCTCATTCATCAGCCGGGGATGGTTGGCGGGGCCCTTGGAGCCCACCAGCACCACACCGTCAGCCTGGCGCCCACTCTCCAAGCTAACCTGGGAGGTGCCGGTGCCAAAGACTTTGTTGAGGCCGACCGTGGAGGGGGCGTGGCAGAGGTCAGAACAGTCGGCCAGGTTGTTGGACCCCAGCGCCCGCATCATTAGCTGGAGCAGGTAGGCGGCCTCGTTGGAGGAGCGGCCCGAACTGTAGGAGGCCACCCGCTCCGGGGGCAGGGTAAAGGCCGCCGTAGCCAGGGCGTAAATCTCTTCCCAGCTAATCGGTTCGTAGTGGTCAGACCCGGCCCGGCGAATCACCGGAAAGCTGAGGCGACCGAGGCGATCGGCTTCGCGGGAGGTAAGCTGTTGCAATTCTGAGAGGCTGTGGCGGGCGAAGAAATGGTCGCCGAGGCCCGGTTGCAGCTCGGATGAGATGGCCTGCACGCTTTTCATGCAACGCTGGAGCGGCTCTTCTAGCTCGTTGGTAAAGCCGCCGTTTTGCCCCCCGGTGCCCCAGGCGCAGGAGAGGCAGGCGCTTTTGTGCAGCAGCGTTTTCCAGATCTGCGGCCCCTGGGGCGAGAGGGTCTTTTGGGCCCAGTACTGAATGATCGGCAGACCGCCGCCGATGGTAGGGGCGTGGATAGACTCGTCTGCAACGCCGGGGTTTGCCGGGGCTAGGTGGGTTTCGGCGGGCGATGGTGCGTCGCCAGGGGGTCGAGTGCGATCGGTCATTTTGCAGGTCTCTCCACAGCCGCTATGGAACAACTATAGCGAGAGGGGTAGAGGCGGGTATGTAAGCCTAAAGGTAGAGAGTTGTGGGAGGGGCAGCTTTGTAGAGATGACCCAGTTGTTTTGTTGCTGCTGATAGAGAAATCACTTTTCAAGACACAGTGGGTTGGGAATAAAATTTTTCTGGGATCTTTGGGTTTTCTCCTAAGGGAGATGCTGAGTGCAAAGCACACGCTACGCGAACGCGAACGCTAGCTCAACCCAATCTACAAGAGATCTGCGATCGCACTCTGACCTGGAACAGTAGCAGGGCTGTTTCATTCTAAATGTCGACGTTTTGTGTATCTACGAAAATACGACGTTCCAAGCTTCAGGGATTTTAACCTTCGATGACTGAAACCGCCTAAGCTCGTCGCCTAAATCTAGAATGAAATGATCC